>JAYURB010000677.1:0-5018 GCA_043756425.1 Bacteroidota bacterium | reverse complement strand
AGCTGCTAAACACGCGCTACCTATAAGCTTAGTCCCGTGTATCTTAGTTGCAGCACCGGAACATTACTGCAAAGCACTCACCATACGATACTTCAGTTGAGCCAACGGGTGAGCAGGTCAGCTCGAAGTAGTCAACAGGTTAATCTTCTGATTAAGCGGCTAACGCGTATGAATTGTTGCCATTTAGGCGGTTGAAAGCCGTGATTAACGAGCCAGACTTCCGACGCTCGGCATGCTTACTTATCAATTTCACCTGCTGTCAATTCCTGTCAGCCCCGAAATATTATGCAAAGATACGGGTTATTTATTTGTTAATCCGATAGCTATAGGATAGTTAATTCATTATTTTTCAGCGCTATATGCGAGCACTCATTACCTAATTAACCAATTTATTTACGTAAAGCGTTAAGAGTTTAAAAAGCTGGATGTAATGATCGTTGGGAAGAGTGGCTGAAATATCGTAAACATCGTGGTATGCTTTAATGCCTCCTAGAGTGTAAATGAAAAAAGAAGGAACACCTTTTTCAGTGAACCAATAATGGTCGCTGTTTTTTGCTTTGCCTCTTGAATTTATTGCTGCCAGAAGATTCTCCTTTTCATTTATGCTTTTCAGCATTGCAAAATCATTTACAAATTCTGTTGCATTTACTACAGTGATACCCTCTACTCCTGTACCTGTAAGATCAAGGTTAACAAGAAAACGAATTTTATTAAGAGGAACCAATGGATGATTTACAAAATATTCAGATCCTACGAGACCGGCCTCTTCACCGGAAAAGCAAATAAATCCTATTGAATACCGCTGTGGATTTTTTGCATACCATTTCGCTAGACCGAGCAAAAGTGAAATCCCGCTGGCATTGTCATTTGCTCCCGGAAAAAAAGCATGCTCCCCCATTCCACCCAAATGATCGTAATGTGCTGAAAAAATAATCAAAGAATCAGACTGCTCTGTGCCTTTAACATATGCACAGATATTTCCTGTATTAAATTTCTTAATGTATTTATTTCTTAAATTTAGTTTTATTTTTTTTGGTTCACTTTTTAATGCGCTTTTTAGGATTTTAATTTCTATTGTATCATTTACAACTTTGGAAACTCTCCAGGTAAGTTTACCTTCAAGCGTGATTTTCAATTTTCCATTCAAAGCAACATAATGAGTGCTATCCACTTTGCGTAAATTAAACTCACCCTTTATTTTACCGGCATCGGCTCCGGCCAAAAAATCGTTCCCCGGCCGAAGGGTGTTATCGTTTATGGCTACTTCCATTTTACACGGAAAAGTATTTACAGAAAATGAAAATGGCTGAATAAACTCTTTTCCATCTAAAGGCAATAATCCAATGGATAAAAATTCATTCTTAAGAAATTTTTCTGCTTTGCAAAGGCCATGCTTTGTATAGCCGCGTCCATTGAAAGACGGGGAAGTTAACGTGTCAATAATTTTTCTTGCATAAATGGTATCCTGGGCAAAGCCTGAACAATTTGCCAAAAAAAGAAAAATAATAAAAATGCATTTCATAAATTCATTCAATAAATAGTGGCGGGGCGTTTTGAATTGAGCAATAAATACTCTATTAAAAAGATTTTGATTACACACCAAACTGTCGTAGGTGATGATCAAGATGCTTATACATTAAATTATCCCATTCCTTGGGAGTCATGACACCAAAAAATGGATGCGGTGCTTTAGTAATTCCTTCAGGTCCCGCTTTCGAAAACCGTTCAACATACTGAATCAGTTTGTTTTTTTCAGTTTCAAGGTCAGGATTATCCTTAATAATAAAATTCTTATCCGTGGGAAGATTTTTCCCAAATGGTTTCGGTCCGATGAGTTGTTTTCTTGCAATACCTCCAAATAAAATCCCAATAATTCCCCGTTTCAACTTCAGCTCATCGAAAGCAACCTTAAAAGGTTTTTGTGCATGGGATAGCATTTGAGAAACTGTCATCTTCCCCCAAACGGCTTTTGTGTCGTGATTCAGCTTCATGATTCTTTCAATCATTTCTCTGCCGGTGGATTCATCGAACAAACTTTTCATAAATGTATTTGTAGAATTTTGGAGCTTGAAGGTACAAAAATATTTTTCCAAGTCAAGAATAATATACCTTGAAATTTTATTCAGGAATTAAAAATTGGTCATAAAATTCGACTTTCAGTAAATGCGCTTAACTGTTTCAGAAAATTTCAAAAAACAGGAATTCCCTCCCTATCTTCGAAAGGACATCAGATAATCCTTCAATTCACTTGAATCAGATGAAATTTTAGTCGCATTTTTAGTTTTCACTATTAGCTTTTCCAATGCTGCAGGAAGCGGAACCTTAATATTCAAAATTCGCTCTACAGATTCTAAAAATTTAGCAGGATGCGCCGTCTCAAGTATAATTCCTTTTGAATTCTTATGAGAATTAAAATATGCATTCCACCCGGCAATTCCAACTGCGCCGTGTGGATCAGTGACATAAGAATATATCTGATAGACAGAGCGCATTACCAGTTCCGTTTCCGGATCTGTTATTGAAAAGGACGATATTTCATTTTGCATTTCTTCCCTTGAATCTTGAAAAAGATCAAGCATACGACCAAAGTTACTTGGATTACCAACATCCATAGCATTGGAAATTGTGGGCAAAGATGCTTTTGGATTAAAACCCTTTCCTGAAAGATATAATGGAACCGTATCATTTACATTCGTTGCAGAAACAAAATGAGATGCATTAAGGCCCATGCGCTTTGCAAAAAGTCCTGCAGTGAGGTTACCAAAGTTTCCGCTGGGAACTACAAATACTGCCTTACTACTCTTATCAAGTTGTACAAGAGAAGCAAAATAGTAAACCATCTGAGGTATCAGTCGTGAAATATTGATACTGTTTGCCGAGGATAATCTATAAACCTCGGACAAGTCTTTATCGAGAAAAGCCGATTTAACCATTCTCTGACAATCATCAAAAGTTCCTTTTACTTCAATGGCACGGATATTTTTTCCATAGGTTGTCAATTGCTTTTCCTGTAATTCACTGACACCGCCGGATGGATATAAAATAAAAACTTCAATGCCTTCCACTTCATAGAATCCATCAGCAACAGCTCCGCCTGTATCTCCGGAGGTTGCAACTAAAATAGTTAATAATTTTTTCTCGCCACTGTTAAGATGGGACATTACCCTTGCCATAAATCGCGCACCGAAATCTTTGAAAGCAAGGGTTGGTCCGTGAAACAATTCAGCTATAAATGTGTTATCGTTTAGCTTAACAAGAGGTACAGGGAAATTAAATGCTTCTTTACAAATAGTACTGAGTGATGCTAAAGAAATCTCGGCTTCGACAAAACTTTTGGAAACTTCATAACCAATTTCTGCAATATTATCTGCATTAAATGATTCCAAAACAGCAGGAGATAGTTTTTGAACCATCTCCGGCATAAATAAACCATTATTTTCCGGAAGGCCCTTTAATACTGCTTCACGAAAGCTATAAAATTTACTTTTATTTTTTGTCGAGTAATATTTCATTCAATTATTTCTGAAATCAATCAGTAGAAATTAATTTTTAAATTAATTATATCGGTTAATCGGCTAAATTACCCTCACACCTTTTTTGTTAACACCGGAAATGTACGCTACCGATTTTATTTTCTTTTTTGAAAACTCCCTTTGCATAGAATTTGCTATGGCTTCTGCATTTTTCTTACCGGTACAAAGAGCAAAGACAGAAGGCCCTGATCCACTGATACTGCAACCTAAAGCACCATGAGAAAGTGCCGCAAGTTTTACTTCACTAAAACAAGGAATTAATCGTGACCGATAAGGTTCAGCAACATGATCCGTTATTGATCTTCCGATTAATTCATAATCATTCGAATATAAACCGGCAACTAATGCCGCAGTATTTGACCATTGGGCTATTCCATCTTTCATAGGAATACTCTTGGGTAAAACGGCTCTGGCATTTTTTGTCAGAACTTCAACATCAGGATGAACAACAATAATAAGTAACTTATCAGGTGCAGGGAGGCTTATTATTTCCAGCGGCTCATAGGAGCGGATTAAAACAATTCCTCCTAAAAGCGATGGAGCCGCATTGTCAGCATGAGCCGCACCACTGGCTATCTTCTCCCCTGCCATTGCAAACCTCACAAGCTCCATTTTCGAAAATGGACGACTCAATAATTCATTGACGGCAAAAGCTCCGGCTGCTGCACTGGCTGCGCTTGAACCCAGTCCACTGCCCAAAGGCATTTTCTTCTTCAAATAAATATCAAATCCCTGATTGATTTCAAGAGTATCCAACAAAGACTGTATGGCTACAGATGCAGTATTTTTTTTGGGATCGTATGAAAGTTTTTTCTGATCACCGCTGATCTTTCGAATGCGAAGCGACTTCAGGTTATTAAGTTCCAATGTCAATTCATCACCCGGAGCATCGATTGCAAGTCCCATGGCATCAAAACCACAACCCAGATTGGCTACAGTTGCAGGAGCAAAAACAGTGATCTTCTTTTTCATTTATTCAAAGTATTTTCCAATGCTGATAATCTCAGCAAAAACTCCTGCAGCAGTTACTTCAGCTCCCGCTCCGGGACCCTTTACTACAAGTGGGCGATCTAAATATCGTTCTGTTGTAAAAGAAATAATATTATCGCTGCCCGATAGATTATAAAAAGGATGAAGATTGTCTACTTCCTGTAAACTGATGGATGCTTTTCCATTATCGAGTTTAGCAATAAATCGCAAAACCTTTGATTTTTGAGCAGACTGCTTCCTGATTTTTTCGAAATACTCATCATTCTTTTTCAGTTCATTGAAAAAATCATCTACATTTTTTGCACGCAGACAAGAAGGCGGCAAGAGCGGATTTATTTTTATATCGTCTAATTCCATTTGTATACCCGTCTCTCTTGCTAATATTAAGAGCTTCCTGGCAACATCTTTTCCACTGAGATCAACTCGAGGATCAGGTTCTGTATATCCACGCTTTTTCGCTTCCTTCACTATGTCACAGAAAGAGGTTCCTTCCAA
>JAYURB010000676.1:0-2202 GCA_043756425.1 Bacteroidota bacterium | reverse complement strand
CCGAACAGCCGTGATAATCCGTTACTACAACCTGATAAAATCCGTTGCTGGATATATCTAACATGCCGGTAGTATCACCGGGTAGAATATTTCCATCGTTGTACCATTGATAATTCCACGCTGAGGTAATTGCGATAAGCGTATTTACATTCTGATCAATCGTTACAGTGGGTAACTGACGAGTCTGAATAAAAACTGACTGTGAGCTTCCTGCGCATGAATCACCGGGAGCATAAATAGTCAGTGAGTAATTTCCTGTTTCTTTTACATATAATACTGTATCGTTTGCATTTAGTATGCTGTAATTATTTTTTTTCCATTGCAGAAAATAACCCGGATATAATGTAGCATCGAAACTAAGCTTTACGGAATCGTTATCACAAATTACGGATGGCAATGAATGATCGATAGTAATTTGATAAGAAGTATCTGCTGTGACAAAAACTCCATTTGGCGAATATTTACAACCGTTACTGTCCGTTACCTGAACATTAAAATATCCTGAATGATCTGCGATCAAAAATTCAGAATTTTCTCCGGGTAAATTATGTGAACTATATGTCCATTGAATATTTGCATAATTATTATTCTGAACCCTTAATAGTATGCTATCGCCATAGCAGAAGGTCGGATCGCCACTACTACTTATAGTGGTTGGCAAAGCATCGGGAAATGAATTTACAATAATAGGAATGGAATTCTGTGAACGACATCCGTTAAGCGTGTATTTAATTGTATAGGTTCCCGCGCAGTGAAAGGAAATTAAATCGGAATTAAAATTTGCATAGCATCCGGGTGGAGAATAATTAACCTGGTAATTAAAATTATTTGGGTAGGGTGTGACCCGGACAGTAACCAATTGCTGATTATTGCAAATTGTATCATTATTTAGAATGGTAACTATTGGAGCAGCAGGAACCGGTGCCACAAATACTTTAATAGTATCTCTTCCTGAAAAACCATTTGCATCGGTAACTTTGATAACGTAATAATATTCCTGACCGGGAGAAAGAGAATCTACTCTCTGAATAATGAAAGGGTTGGTGCTTATTACAATGCCTGATGATGACCATTCATAAGAATAAGGCGGCGTTCCATGGAGAACTATGGGAGAATTAAAAGAAAATGTATAATTATTTCCAAAGCATACTTGCAGATCAGCCCCGGCCACAATTAAAACTGAATCTTGATTGTAATATAAATAATTAGAATATGCTAATTCGTTACATACGGTATTGCTTGCTAAGATTACATTGTAATAACCTGAAGCAGGATCAAACAATGTATCAGCATGGAAAGCCGGAATAGTGTCTCCATTATAAAACCAGGAAAAATTAAATGACAGAGGCGAATAAGGAGGTTGTAAAATTATTGCGCTGTCAATAGGAAGAATTTGTATCGATGAATAAAAAGAAGAGTAGACCCCGGAAACACTAAATGATGCAGTTGAATAACAACCTGACGAATCATAAACATTTACCGAATAAGTTCCGGGTTCTGTTACATAGACAGACCGTGTTATTTCAGAATAGGGAATCCATGAATATGAAAATCCCGGCGATGCAGTGAGTGTAATTGTATCCGCTGAACAAACATTCAATCTTCCATATTGATCTGTAATACCACCGGTCGCTGTAATCGTTGCGGAGCTATCCGGAGAAAATTGAATACATGTTGTTGATGACGTATCCACATCACATCCACTTGAAACCATAAGTCGGTAACATCCGGAACTATCTGCTCCCCGAAGAAATATAAGTGGTGAAGTAGGATAATATAAGTTTGCACGATGGAAAGTTTGATTATCGCTGCTGAATAACCAAAGATATGAATAGTGTGAATCGTTTGCGGCTTCCAGTCTGACACCATTATTTCTACAGGCAAAAACAGTACTGTCAGTCCCGTGTGGAGCTACTGCACCATACGTCTGCGTGACGGTAAATGGAGCAGACGGAGTAAGAATGCCGAGACTATCGGTAAGGGTAACCGAAAAAATTCCCGGTTGTGAAACGGTAATACTTTGCGTTGTTTCCCCTGTTGACCATACATAAGAAGTATAACCTGAATCAGCACTGAGTGTTGCAACTGAGTTTTCGCAAATCATAGAAGGCCCTACAATTTCCGTATGATAGATATCGCATTCTGATGTACTGGTCATTCCGCCCATAGATACTCCTGAGCCACTGGTATGAATAAGTCTTC
>JAYURB010000675.1:0-2202 GCA_043756425.1 Bacteroidota bacterium | reverse complement strand
TGGTAGCGCCATTACTCCACAAATAAGAAGTTGCGAGCGTTGATGTTAGCGTTACGGAATTCCCTTGGCAAAAAGTTGTTGCAGTGTTTGCATTAATAACAGGTGTTGGGGCAATACACGGTAAATTACAAGTAACAGGAGTGCCGGTGGTTTGTCCAATGGTTAGTAAACCGTTATTTACAGTCCAATAATTATAGATTCCGCCCGAAACAGTACTCCAATTATTTAGATTCAAGGATTTATTTGCATTGGGTAAAGTTGTATAATTTCCGGGACCATTTATAATATAAACCTTAGCCCCGTTAGTCCAGGTTAATTGAATTCCCAAAAGGCAGGTTTCAGGAGCAGCACACCACTGCCGAAGAAAATAAGCTTTGCCTAATCCTACAACCATACCAATTCCATTTTCATCAATACAAACTGCGGTTTTTTCATCACATGCTATACCCTTAACATCTGACATTGATGAGTCGGTAATCATACGCGCTAAAAAAGATATCAATCTTCCTTGTCTGCCGGTAATACCATTCGGTGTAGTACCACCTTTTGTATTAAAGTGAGTATCGCATATAGTTTTTTTGTAAAAATGGATTGTGCAAAAAATCATTGTAGTGTATTCCTGTTCCCGATGCATATGGATTTATCAAAACATCTTGAGACAAAACATTGGTAACGCCATCATAATAGACATTTCCCTGAATTGCCATACCCGCACTTGTGCCCCCAATCGGTGCATACTTAACATTCGCCAAATAATTTAATGCCGTTCCTAAAACCGTTCCTTTATAATAAGTGATGTAATCATTTTGATTTCCTCCGGCAAAAAATATTGCTTCCGCCTTCCTTACTGCCTGAACAATTGCAGAATCATTTGCAAGCGTTATTGAGTTAACTAGAAATGTCTCAACAGAATGAGCAGGACCTAATCCGTATATATAGCTATTATAAGCATTCGTCCCCGTCGCACGAATAACCACAAAATCTCCTCCGCCTGATTTAGTAATTATCCATGTGAAAGCTGCATCTACATCACTTCCCCCACCCATCAACACGGTGCCTGTTGTACAAGCGGTTACAGTATCTGTAGATGAGCCAACTCTTCCCAAACTTTGAGCTTGTGCAAGATTTTGTAACTCTAACAAAAGTATAACTGTCCAAAAGAAATATGATCTCATTTTTTTTACTTTGACTTACTCTAATTGGTTTTCAGTTACCCCGGCTGCTACGGACTTATCAACCATTTGTCGTTAATGTTCGTCTCTCAAAGTTAGAAAACTTTCCGATGCTTCGACGGACATTTCCGCTTACAATTTATCTCACCTGATTTCCAAACACCCACCCCCCGAAAAATAATTATCTTCTCCAAAAACGTTAATTCTTTTATCACTTTTAACAGGAGTCATTAAGAGTCTGTATCCATCCGGTAAATAATAATCCAGACTGACATCAATCATCTTGCTGCTGCTTTTGGGATTTCTTTTTAATGTTATTATCGGCCTGTTCGAATTTTTTTCATAAACAATAAACTCTGATGTTAATAGCCTTGTTTCAATTCTGTCCGAACCTGAAATAATAATCCCATTTAATATGCTGCATATTTTTTGGCCGCGAGAGTCGAATATTATGGCTGTCAGTTCAGGATATTTTTCATTTCCCCAATTGTTTATACTGATTAATTTTTGTTGTTTATACCTTAAGAGTCCTGAACAATTAATATAATAATTATTCCCAAGCCGAATGGTGTCTTTTATTGAAGTTTTAATGTTTCCGGATCTTGTTTTTCTTAAAAGATCTCCGACCCTTCCAGGATAAGAATAATCGTTATTCGCAACATCTTTTTTTAGTCTCCATTCCTCTTCATTGATGCGGCAAATGAGTGAATGATCCATTCCGGAAATACCATTATTTTTTATTAGAAAGTCTTCATTGTAATTATTGTTTTTTATTCCATTTGAATCGACAAAAGCTGTAAAGAAAAATGTTTTAGCCGGATCGCAGTTGTATAAGGCACTGAAGGCAGATTTCGTTTCCCGGCCGTTGTCTGAAAGAAGCGCGTTCACCAGCATTGTTTCATAGGTATTGCAATTGTAGTTTGCTGCTATTTCTATTCTCTTTAATTCGTCTGCGGCTTGTTCGTATTGCCTACTAACTATATATGACTGCGCTTTGAATAAATGGGGAAGTGCTGACTTCGGATTAAAA
>JAYURB010000674.1:0-2204 GCA_043756425.1 Bacteroidota bacterium | reverse complement strand
ATTGGTTGTTCAGTGGACAAATTATAAAGCTTCTGCCGCTACAGGGGATGCTTTGAATTTCCAAATCCGTATAACAGAAACTACAAATGCCATAGACGTAAAATATGGAAGCTGTGTTTCAAGCACTCCACATACTGCGCAAATTGGCTTAAGAGGAAACAATAATGCCGATTATAATAATCGCTATGTAGCAGATACTGCTATAACAAATACCTGGGGAACATCGGCTGCCGGCACAATAAATACAAATAACTGTATTATCAAAACAGGTTTTGGGCCGGCTTCAGGTCAAACATACACCTGGTCACCTGTGGTACCGGCTGTGCCAATAACGATGACCTTTACTGCTGTCGGTACAACAAGCATGACAGTAAACTGGGTTGATAATTCAACGAATGATACCTCCTTTCTTGTATATAAATCTACAGACAATGTAAATTTTACGCTGGCAGGAACTGTTCAATCGACTACAAAAGCTACTACGGGAACTGTTTATTCACTTCCTTTTACCGGACTAATCACAGGACAGCTCTATTATTTCAGGGTTTATTCCTTTGATAATGCTCCATCTGCTACTTATTTAAGCGGAAGCCAGGCTACATTGAATGGAACGATTTGCGGTACATTTAAAATTGGCCCCGGTCAAACTTACCTGACAATAAAGTCAGCTATTACGGCTCTACAGACAAATGGCTTATCGTGCCCGGTCATACTCGAATTAAAAACTAATTATGTAAGCACGGTTGAAACATTTCCAATTGTAATACCATACCTTGGATGTACTTCTACAAATACATTGACTCTTCGTCCGGAAACAGGTTCTGTAAATCTTACCATAGCCGGTGATTCTGCACAAACAATTGACTTGAGCGGTGCGACATGGTTTACTATTGATGGAAGAGCGGGAGGAACAGGAACGACCATTAACTTGAGTATTATAGATTCTTTATCTACCGGAAATGCTGTTCGTTTTACAAACGATGCACAAAACAATACTCTAAAGTATCTTGGAATAAAAGGAGCTACTGCAGGATCAACACAAAACGGTGTCATTCGTTTCTTTAACGGCGCCACTGCAGCAGGAAACAGTAACAATACCATCACCAATTGTGACATTTCTAAAAGCAATACTTCACCTCAGGTTCTGCTTTATTCTTCTTCTAATACAGGAAACAATGCCTCCAATACTATTACGAATAACTTATTCCATGACTGGTTTGTCGATGCATCAGGAAATGCAGCAAACAATTATGGAATGAATATCGGTACAGGAAATACAACATGGACGATTTCGAATAATAGTTTTTATCAGTCAACAGCACAAACCTATGCGCTTAGTACTACTACACATGCAGCAATAAACATTTCCGGGGGAGTTGGAAATGGCTTTACGATTAGCGGGAATTTCATTGGCGGATCAGCTGCCGGCTGTGCGGGTACATGGACAATTAACCAAAGTGGTACCGGTTCACCGCGATTCAATGGAATAAGTATTAATGCTGATACAATTACTGCTTCAGAGATTCAGGGCAATACAATTAAAAACATTACTCTTGCTTCTGCTGCTGCCGGTGGTGGTGGTGGCACTACCACTATTTTTAATGGCATAGTTGCCAGTGGCGGTAATATTAACATTGGAACTACAACAGCCAATACCATTGGAAGCATTACAAGCAATAACAGTATTGTAACAACTGCTTCCGGCAATGGAGTGCAGACGGTAGGAATAAGTTCCTCTTCCGGAGATCATGTTAGCATTATTGGAAATAACATTGGAGGAATATTCGCCAACGATAGCGTTGCGAGAATAAATACAAGCTTAATTTGTATTTCTGCTACCGGGGGGACGAATATTATTCAAAATAATATTATTGGAAGCTCCAGTCAGGCTAACAGTTTGATGAATGCACCGGGAGATTCCAGCACCGGAAACAGCTATGTAACCGGTATTGCCAGCTCGGGAAATAATACTTCCAGTCAGATAACAGGTAATATCATTAGAAACCTTACAAACCAATATACAGGAACAGGTACCATAGGACTAACCAGAGGAATTTCAACAACCGGTGGCGTTAATACCATAAGTTCCAATACCATTGAAAATCTTTCAAACATATTTAACCGAACAAGGAGGAAGAACACGCTCCAGTCAGATCAATGGTTTCAATACCGGACTTACGTTCAGTTATTTTATGGGTAAGGAT
>JAYURB010000673.1:0-12889 GCA_043756425.1 Bacteroidota bacterium | reverse complement strand
TAAAGACTGATCAGTAAAATTCATGACTGCACCATCACAAACATTTATTGAAGAAAATTGTGCTGTTGGAATATTTGTATTTACAACAACCTGTTTGCTTATACTGGCTGTACAGTTAGTCGGTGTGGATACCGTTAATGTTACTGTATAAGTAGCATTGGATGCATACTGATGAGATGGATT
This sequence comes from Bacteroidota bacterium, assembly GCA_043756425.1. Lineage (GTDB taxonomy): Bacteria > Bacteroidota > Bacteroidia > AKYH767-A > 2013-40CM-41-45 > JADKIH01. The sequence continues at coordinate 12,706 of JAYURB010000673.1, read as the reverse complement.
TTGAGTATTATCCCCTGATGCATCACCGAAATCCCATGACCAGCCTGTTATGGTACTTCCCGAAACCTGAGAACTATCCGTAAATAATACCGGTGTATTGCTGCAGGTTGTTTGATACGAAAAATATGCAGATGGTACTCCCAATCCTGCAAGAATATCTACTGTATCTTTATTTGTGCAACCGGCCGATGTTACTGTAAGAATATAGGTTCCAACACCAACACTATTCAATTGCTGACTATTTACATTACCCGGATTCCATGTATAATTAAAATTGCCATCGCCACCTGTAGCATTGCCTGATAAATTTGCAGTTGCACCACAAGGGATCGTCTGATCAATACCTGCATCAGGAGCGACTCCTTTAACGGTAATACAATAGGCATATGCCTGCACTCCAACGTAAGGACAATTATCATCACTAACAGTTGCTGTAAAACAATAAGGGGTAGAACTAATGTCTGCTGCACTTGGAGTCCAGCAAAAAGTTGCACTATCCCTGTGAGCACCCGTTAATGTGGTGAAAGTTGCACCGGGGATAGAGTTATCCCAGGTAATGACTGTATTATTTGTTGGATCAGGATCTATGGATCGTATATCAAAACATAATTGATTACCTGCGCAAACACTTGTTGCAAATGAAGGATTATAATTTATTCCTGTAAGCAGTGGCAATACATTGTTGCAGTTAAGTACTGTAATTTGTATGTCCCTTTCAACCTGGCCAATAAGAACTCCATTTCTATATTCATTCACTAAAATTGCAAGTATGGTAACATCTGTTTGCGTAGGCTTCATACGAAAATCTCCATTGCTTGGATTAAAAGTCATTGGAGGGCTTGATATAACAGGTTGTGTAGGTGTATATGGGGGTGTATAACTTACTGTATCTGATGGGAGTTTACCGGTTCTGGGAGTAATTATCTGATAAGTAAGAGAATCTCCGTCTGCATCATAAGCACCATGATTAAAGTTAAGTGTTTGTCCGGCACATGCAAAAGGTACAGGCTTATTACTAAACGTTGGAGAACTGTTAATCAAACCATTCATGTTATTTAATGTTGAAAACACAAATAAGTTGTTTGAACCAAAAAAACTTGTTGTTGTAATAGCAGAATTTCTCGCGCTTTCAGTATGTGAAAACGTCCAATCAGCGCATGGTCCCGGTAACGTCACTATGCCTGTATAAACATATTCTTGTATTCCGGTAAATGTTCCACCATCACAGGTTGAGGAATCGGAAGGACATAAAGGTGATATTTGCGTTGGGCTTGAAGGAGTTGGCACTAAATTAACAGTAGGAGCAACGTAACCACAACTGTTATCAATATCGAGACTTAATAATGATGGAGCCGGAATTCCGGAACAATCACGATAAAAAGAAAAAGTAACCAGATATTGATTCGGACCAATGTATTCATAGGTACAATCTGCACCCATTGCATGACTGGCTTTTACTTTTAAAGAAGAAATGGTGATTAACACAAATAAAAAAAACACCGTAATAGTGCGCGCATACAGTTTCTTCATAATTTTTTAAATTTATTAATTGTGAATTAATATCAAGTATCAGGGTTTACAAGGTAAAAATAATGATTATTAAGCACATAATCAATTTAGGCTACTAATTGTGACCAATGATTTATAAACAGTTAAATTTCATAAATTTCAAGGATTTTAAACTGAAAATTTGGGCGAATGAAAACAAAATGGGGGTGGAATTACTGCTTTAACAATTGATTTAATGGTCTTCCGCTATTGCCATTGGGAAATTCAATATGAAGCATAGTTGCTATCGTTGGAGAAATATCACAAACAGAAACTGCTTCAGCCGATAAGCCGGTTTTAATTCCATTTCCAAAAAAAATAATAGGTATATGGGTATCATAACTATAAGCTGATCCATGGGTAGTTCCTGTTTTAGAAAACCAGTTTATCCAACCAGGCTGCAATTGAATCATAACATCTGAAGAGCGCTGAACATTGAAGCCATTTTGAATAAATGAATAAATACCTTCTCGGGCAACTCCTTTGGACAACTCTGTTGAAGTCATAGCAACAGAAACGCCTTCCATTTTTGTAACAAAAGAAGTGCAAGCATTTTGAATTTCGCCCAGATTTAATTTCTTTTCTTCAATATAATTCCTATTCAAATAGATATTATGAGCAGTGGCAAAGGACACAGGTGCATCGGTTCCATAAATTCCCGAAATATATTTTTTTAATGAATCAGACAAAGAAGTTGTTTCATACTTTCCCCCTTTTAGCTTATGATCTTTCGAGAAAATAGGATTATTAACAGCACCATGATCTGCAGTAAGAAACAATAAGTAACTATTTCCTGTCCATGAATCAAGAAATTTTAGAAAAGCAGCTAAATCCCTGTCTAACCTGAGATAAGTGTCTTCAAGTTCTATGGCATCTGTTCCATACATATGTCCCACATAATCGGTAGAAGAAAAACTTACGGCAAGAAAATCCATAGCTTTTCCTTTACCCATGTTTTCACCTTTTATAGCAGCAATTGCAAATTCTTTAGTAAGCGTATTTCCAAACGGTGTTTCACGAATTAACTCGCTTTCATTTGCTTTCAATGCAGGCAAGTCATGTGGAAAAACAGGATTTGTTTCACCTTTAAACAATCCTTCATAAACATTATCATCGCCGGAACTTTCTGTATATGTTTCAATGGGCAGTAAAGTATTCCACTTTTGATTCAACAAACTATCACACATTTTCCTTTTGTTAAATGCTTCTGCCCAAGGTGGAAGTTCATTCATATAGTAAGTACTGGTAATCCAGTTATTAGAAAATGGATCGTGCCAGAAGGCGGCATTACCCATATTTCCTGCGGGAAGAATGGCGCCTCTGTCTTTTAAAGCAATGCCAATTACTTTTGAATTCATTCGGGTTGCCAAACGCAATTCATCAGTAATAGTTGATGTCAGTAAATTTTTGGGCGACATTTTTCCGGAAATGGAAGTGGTTCCAACTGCGCTTACCGTAGAATCGCTAACACAGTAAATAGTTTTTTTCTCATAACGGTCGTACCATTCATTGTTAATGATTCCATTCACGGAGGGTGTTGTTCCTGTATAAATGCAGGCATGCCCGGGAGCAGTATTGGTTGGTATGTAATTGTAGTTTGCATTTGAAAAAAGAAAGCCTTCATTCACCAGTCTTTTAAAACCATCTTTTGAATACTTATTCCAGAACCTGAATAAATAATCGTATCGCATCTGATCAACCACTATTCCAACCACCAGTCCGGGTGAAGTAACAATTTCCTTAGAGACGCCGGAAGCAGATGGCTGTTGAGCAATTGTATAAATTTCTGAAATTAAAAAAAGGGAAACGAGAAATACTATTTTCATAGACATAATAATTGAATTAGTTATTTAATAATTGGCTTAAGAATTAATTTAAGATACATTTTTCCAAGTATCCAACCGATTAGAATACCTAAAAACGCACCTGCAATAACATCGCCCGGGAAATGCGCCCCAAGATAAATTCGGCTAAACGAAACAACAATAGCCCAGATCCAAAGACATTTCATCAGCAATCCATTTTTTGATCTAAATAAAATTGCTAAAAAAGATGCAAGTGCAAAAACATTTGCAGCATGTGAGGATACAAATCCAAATTGTCCACCGCAATAATTATTGACCAGATGAACCTGTGAAGCTATTGTTGGGTCATGACAAGGACGAAGCCGCATAGTATTAACCTTAATTACCGATGATGAAATCTGATCGCTTAATGTTATTGCAGCAGCAATAAATACTAATACAATAAAAAAATACCTTGGATTATTCTTATATACTTTAAAGGCAAGAAAAGCATAAAAGGGTATCCATACCCATTTATCACTCATCCAGTAAAATATAAAATCAAGTACCGGATTATTCAGGTGATTAAAAAATAACAATAAAGCAGCGTCAAGATTTTTTAAACTCTCAATCATTCACCGGAGCTTTGTTTAATTCTTTCCACAACAAATCTTTTAGTTCATCCAATCCTTTTCCGGAAATAGAGGAAATAAAAACAGTTGCAATTTTAGAAGGCAATTCTTTTTTCATTTCTTTTATCAACCCCTCATCGAGCATGTCGGCTTTCGTAATGGCAAGAATGGCTGATTTGTCAAGTAGTTCAGGATTGTATTGCTGCAATTCATTTAGAAGTATTTTATATTCCTTCTTAATATCCTTTGTATCGCAGGGTATCATAAATAGTAAAATTGAATTTCTTTCAATATGGCGAAGGAATCGTAAACCAATTCCTTTGCCCAGGTGGGCTCCTTCAATGATTCCGGGAATATCGGCCATCACAAAAGATTTACCTTCGCGATAGGCTACAATACCTAAATTAGGCACCAGCGTTGTAAATGGATAATCTGCAATCTCAGGTTTAGCCGCACTTAAAACAGAAAGCAGTGTCGATTTTCCTGCATTGGGAAATCCTACAAGTCCAACATCGGCCAGGAGTTTCAACTCCAGAACCTTCCACTCTTCTCTTCCGGGTTCACCGGGTTGAGCAAAGCGAGGAGTTTGTAAAGTAGAAGTCTTAAAAAAATTATTTCCCTTCCCGCCTCTTCCGCCGGGTACAATAATAATTTCCTGACCTTCTTCTGTTATTTCGAACATGGTTTCACCGCTTTCAAAATCTTTAGCAACGGTACCTATTGGAACATCCAGTATTACGTCTTTTCCGTCAGCACCCGTTTTAAGTGCTCCTGCTCCTTTACCGCCATCATCTCCTAAGACGTGTTTCCTGTACTTTAAATGCAATAGCGTCCAAAGTTGTTTGTTTCCACGAAGAATTATGTGTCCTCCCCTGCCTCCATCACCTCCATCAGGTCCACCTTTAGCAGTATTTTTATCGCGATGAAAATGCACTGAACCGGCTCCACCGGCCCCGCTGCGACAACAAATCTTTACGTAATCAACGAAATTGGAATTCATTAGAAGAAATTAAAGGGATAAGTACAAAATTGAATTTTATACTAAATGCAAAAGTCACCATTTAATTCCAAAGGAATAAATTATTCGAGTGAAATATTGTTAAAACCCTGATTTAGCTTACTTTATTCCTAATAAATTCTTCATGCAGCTGATGTACAATGCCATCAGCAAGACCAATTTGCGGTACTATTATTTCATCTATACCTGCTGCCTTCATTATGCCAAGAAAAATTTTTGAGGCCGGAACAATTACATCCGCTCGGTCGGAATTGAGTTGCCATATTTCCATCCTTTCTTCAACGGTATGTACTTTCATTTCGTCGTATAATTCTTTTAACAAAGAAAATTCAAGTGGTAGCTCTTTCTGATCAAACATCTTAAATATTTTATTGATATTTCCACCTGATCCAATAGCCGTTAAAGGTGAATGTCCGGACGTATTAGTCCTTACCCATTGTTTCATTTCCTCCCAGCTCTCTTTTGTAACTTTTCCTTTTAGCCAGCGAAGAGCTCCAATATCAAATGATTGAGAAGCAATAACCTGGCCTTTATCAAATAAGGTAATTTCAGTACTTCCACCCCCTACATCAATATAAAGATAACTTTCTTTGTTGTTGAGTAATTCTTCTATATGATTTGAATAAATTAATTCAGCTTCCTGTTTGCCTGAAATTATATCTATTCGTAAACCGGTTTCTCTTTTTATTTGTTTTATTAGTTCCGGACCATTTTCGGCTTCTCTAAGAGATGCAGTTGCACATGCCCTATAAGAAATCGGATCAAAAACATCAATCAACAATTTAAAAGCATGCATCGTTTTTATAAATCGCTCAGCTTTACGTGTTGTAATTCTTCCATTCTGGAAAACTTCTTCACCCAAGCGTAAAGGAATACGAACCAACTCTGATTTTTTTAAACGAAGATGGCTTTCATCTTCAATTACATTACATAACAACAACCGAACAGCATTGGAACCTATGTCTACTGCCGCATATCTGAATATATTTTGCTCCATGTTTAAAGATAAAGTTATTACTGTATCGGTTTTGAAGCTGTTAAATACTTTTTATCATTTTTTTTTGAACTGCTTAATTCGTGAGAAGTAAAAAGTGAATTTTCCGGACGAATCAAGGAAAGCTGTTTTGCTGATATTACTTTATAAAGTTCTTCCTGAACTCTTATTTTTGGACTATTAGAAAATGTCCTGTATGCATTGTTTTTCCCTTCAAGGTTAAGGTACCTTGCTTTACAATTGTCCTGAAGCTGAATAGAAAGATACTTCTTCAATTCATTTTGAAGTTCAGGATCTAAAATAGGAACGGTAACTTCAGAACGGTAATCAAGATTTCTATCCATCCAGTCACCTGAAGAGATGTAATAACTATTACTTCCTCCATTGCAAAATGTATATATCCGGCTATGTTCAAGATATTTATCAACGATACTTATAACTTCAACATTTTCACTTAAACCAGGTATGCCGGGTACAACACAGCAAATCCCTCTAATAATTAGTTTTATATGAACACCTGCCTGACTGGCTTCATAAATCCTTTCGGTTAAATCCAAATCTGAAAAGCTATTCATCTTTAAAACCATCCATGCTTCTTTACCTCTTTTTGCATTATCAATTTCTTTAGCGATAAAAGCATTGAATTTTTTTCGGGAGTTAAAAGGAGAAATTATCAGATGATTATAATGACCGGTTTTGTAATTATTCTGATAAAATCCGAAAAGTCGTTCGACTTCATGAGTAATTGCTTTTTTGGCAGTTAACAATGAATGATCGGTATAAATTCTTGAAGTGTTCTCATTAAAATTGCCTGTTCCTATGTGAGCATAGAGAACATTTTTATTATCCTCTTTGCGGGTAATCAAAAACAATTTTGAGTGTACTTTAAGTCCCGGTACGCCGAAAATAACCTGGACTCCCTCTTCCTGCAATTTTCCTGCATAAAAAATATTCGACTCTTCATCAAATCTGGCCTGAAGCTCTACAACTGCCGTAACGTGCTTTCCATTCCTGACTGCATTAACAAGAGCATTGATAATACTGCTGTTTTTGGCAGCTCTATAAAGGGTTATTTTTATAGAAAGAACCTTAGGATCAATGGCTGCTTCCCGCAATATATCAATAACGTGCTTGAAACTATTATACGGATATGCAAGCAATACATCTTTGTCGCGAATAATATTTAATAAACTTTTTTGTCCCTTAAATTTAGGATGATCAACCGGACGAATAGTTTTATAACTAAGTTCATCATTTTCAAACCTGGGGAAATTAATAAAATCCTTAAAATTATGATATCGACCTCCCGGAATAAGATATTCTGTATCGCGAAGTTTTATTTTACGAGTAATGAAATCCAGAAGCTCCTTGGGAATCTGCTCGTCATATACAAGCCGCACAGGTTCTCCCTTTTTACGTTGCTTTACACTTTTTGAAATTTTTTCCATTAAGCTTTTTGAAACATCAGCTTCAATGTCTAACTCTGCATCTCGTGTGATCTTAATGGCATATGAATCTATTGTATCGTAGTTAAAAATAGAGAATATGTCATTCAAACAAAAACGTATGATATCTTCTAAAAGAATAATACACCTTCTATTGGAAGAAGAAGGAAGTACAATGAATCGTGGAAGGAAATCCGTAGGGACTTCTATTAGAGAATATTTTGTCTTTTTCTCACTTTCTCCTCTGGTAATTCGGATGGCAAGATATATCATCCTGTCCTTTAAATAAGGAAAATGAGGAGCAGATTCTATCATGATCGGAATAAGAAAAGGAGATACATTTTGAGTAAAATATTCCCTTACAAAATTCTGTTGAAGTGAATCCAAACTTTTCTCATCTACAATATAAATATTTTCCTTCCTGATTTCTTTAAGAATCTTTGCATAAAGAATATCAAACTTCTTTTGCTGCTCAACTACAATTTCCTGAATCTTTTCATTTAGTTTTACCGGATCTGCCCCAATAATTTCTTTTCCCTTTTTGCCGAACTTCTGCATTCTGCGAATCGTAGCCACGCGAACTCTGTAAAACTCATCTCTGTTGTTTGAGAATATCCCTAAAAAACGAAGCCTTTCGAGTAGAGGTACTGTCGCATCTTCTGCTTCTTGCAACACTCGTGCATTAAATGACAGCCAGGAAATGTCACGATTGACAAAGCTTGATTTATTTAATGTCATAAACTTTTATTCATTACCCTTTAATTAAATTTACAAAAGATCTGAAACTTTAGGATATAATTGCGAAAAATATCAAAAACCAATGCATTTAAACCATATAAACACAAACTTAACATAAATTTAACCTGACATAACATAAAATAGATCTTATCCTGTTCTATTTACTGTTTTCTAAATTGATAATTTTTCCAGCTATTTATTCGTTCTAATAGCCAAATTACTTTTTACAGATGTTGATCATTTTTTTAAAAAAATATACGAAAGAATAAAAATCAACTATTAATTATGTTACGAAGCCTTTCAAATATTTCGTCAACCGTTCCAATTCCATTGACGCTATGAAATTTTCCCTGATCGGTATAATACTTTTTTAAAGGTGCCGTTTTGGAGTTATATTCTGAAATTCTCTTTTCTATTACAGCAGTATTCTGATCATCTGGTCTGCCGGATTCCTTTCCGCGAAGTAAAAGCCTTTGGGTCAGCTCATCATCACTTACCTCCAAAGCAAGCATCATATTTATTGAAGAGTTTTTACCTGAAAGCATTTTATCTAAAGCATTAGCTTGCGCTGTTGTTCTTGGAAAGCCGTCAAAGATAAAACCGTTGGCATTTCTGTTTGCATCGATCCTGTCTTCTATCATCTTAATTACCATTTCATCCGGAACTAAAAGACCTTGGTCCATGAGTTTATTTGCCTCCATGCCCGAAGCAGTTTTATTTGCTATCTCATTCCTTAGAATATCACCGGTTGAAAGATGCACGAGTTTAAAGGATAAAATTAATTTTTCAGACTGTGTGCCTTTGCCGGCACCGGGTGGACCAAAAAGAACTATGTTCAACATAACCTATACCAATTTATATATATCCTTAAGATTTCTTCCCAATCCGTCATAATCCAGTCCAAAACCTACCAGAAAATCATTTGGAACTTCGAAACCTATATAATCTATTTTAATGGGATGACGCAGGGCTTTAGGTTTTAAAAGCAAACTGGCAAAATAGATTTGTGCAGGATTTTGTTTTTTAAATTCATCGACAAGATAAACTGCAGTATCCCCTGTATCAACAATGTCTTCAACAATTACAACAGTACGGCCGTTTAAGGACTCATTAATTCCAACTACACTTTTAATAACACCGGTCGACTGAGTTCCTTCATAGGATGACACCCGAATGAAAGAAACTTCAGCATCAATAGAAATTTGCTTGAATAGGTCAGCGGCAAAAATAAATGCACCATTAAGTACACAAACAAAAAGTGGGCATTTCCCCTTTAATTCAGAACTTAATTGTACAGCAAGTTCAGAAATCCTATTTTGAATACTTTCGGAGGAAATTGATAATTCAAAGGTTTTATCCCTGACAGTTACAGTCTTCATAATTATGCAGGCAAAAATAAAATTTAAGTGACAGTAAGCCAATGATTATTAGTTTTTTTAATACAGTTTCCTTAACAGGATATGTATTGACCTACTCTTCAAGTGCTTCTATAACTATAAAGGATATGATTCTTAATCTATAATTGATTATTTTGCGTCGTTTTATGAATAAAAGATTCAATAATATAAAAATTGGTATCCTTGGAGGCGGTCAACTTGGACGAATGCTTCTCCAAAAAGCAATTGACTTTTCCTTAAAAATTCGAATACTTGACCCGGATCCTGAAGCTCCTTGCCGGCATCTTGCTGAAGAATTTATTGTTGGTGATTTTAGAGATTTTAATACTGTTTATAATTTCGGTATTGGATGCGACCTTCTAACAATAGAAATTGAACATGTAAACGTCGAAGCACTTGAAAAACTGCAAAAGGAAGGTGTTATTGTTTATCCCCAACCCAATATAATAAGAATGGTTCAGGATAAAGGGGAACAAAAACTCTTTTTCAAAACCCATGGAATACCAACTGCAGAATTCAGAATAGTTGATAACAAAAAAGAACTTTCTCTACTGACTAACATTTTTCCCGCCATGCAAAAATTGCGTAAAGGAGGATATGACGGCAAAGGAGTATTCAGAATTTCATCTGCAGCCGATATTGAAGATTCTTTTGATTCTCCTTCAGTAATTGAGAAACTGATTCCTTTTGAAAAGGAAGTATCTGTAATTGTTGCCAGAAAAATCAACGGTGAAACTTTATGCTTTCCCCCGGTGGAAATGGAATTTAATAAAGAAGCAAACCTTGTAGAATTCCTTTATTCACCGGCTGAACTAGATAAAACAACAGAATCAAAAGCTTACGAAATTGCTTCCCGTCTTGCATACACTCTTGGTATAATAGGTATATTGGCAGTAGAAATGTTTATTACTCCTGAAAAAGAAATTTTAGTAAATGAAATTGCTCCCCGACCTCACAACAGCGGACACCAAACAATTGAAGCTAATGTTACTTCACAATATGAGCAGCTTTTACGCGTTATTCTCGACTTACCCTTTGGTAATACTGATATTACTTGTAATGCCGCAATGATAAACTTGCTCGGTGAAAAAAACCATGAAGGTCTTGCAGTATATCAATCCTTTGAAGAAGCAATGACAATGGAAGGTGTGTATATTCATCTTTACGGAAAGAAATATACAAAGCCATTTAGAAAAATGGGGCATGTAACGGTTACCGGTAAAAATAAAGAAGAAGTAAAAAATAAAGCTCTTACCATTAAAAATATGTTAAAGGTTGTTAGTTCATAAAGCAAATTAATTTATGACTTTGTTAATAATAAAATTTTAAAAGTTTAATCGTAAAATCATGAACAAAGCACCAATTGTAGGAATAATAATGGGAAGCCAGTCGGACCTGACCGTCATGAAAGAAGCTGCAGATATACTTAATCGCCTAGGCATAGCACATGAGATTTCTATTGTTTCAGCACATCGCACTCCTGAAATAATGTTTGAATATGCAAGCAGTGCTGTTGCCAGAGGGCTAAAGGTTATTATTGCCGGTGCAGGCGGGGCTGCTCATCTTCCAGGAATGGTTGCTTCCCTTACACCGTTACCTGTTATTGGTGTGCCTATTCGTTCTTCCAATTCCATAGACGGCTGGGATTCCGTACTCTCCATTTTGCAAATGCCCAACGGTGTTCCTGTTGCTACGGTAGCTCTAAACGCTGCACAAAATGCAGGAATTCTAGCTGCACAGATAATAGGAACATCCGATTCTGATGTAATGCTAAAAGTAAAAAGCTTTAAGGACGAATTAAAAGAAAAGGTAAAGAAAAGTAACGATGAAATTCAATCCATGTGATTTAAAATATTATGTTCAAATAGAACTTATAAAATAAACTTTTCTAATTCTTTTTTTGTTTAATATTTTATCCTTCATACATTTCCCTTACTTGATGCGCTTTTAATTAAGCCAAACACACCATACTTTCGGATAAAAATTCCGGAAGATGATTTACAAAACTTCTTTTCCATTTTTTCTGATAGTATTTCTAAGTATCCCTGCTTTCGCTCAATTAGAAATTTTTGATGCCCGGGACTTTGGAATGGCCTCATCAACCGTCGGTTCAGAACCATTAAACAGTATTTCAATAAACCCATCTATTCAGACTAAAGGAAAGAAACATTTCATTTCCATTCATGCCATAAACAACTATTCAATCAATGAATTATCCCCTATCTCATTAAAATTTCAAAACAAACTCGGTGAAAATAATACTTTAATTGCAGGAATAGGAAAGATGGGTGGGAAATACTTTTCTCAACAATACTTTGAAGCCGGTCTTTCTAAAAGTCTTGGACCCAAATTATCCGCCGGAATAAAAGTTTCCTACCATACATGGATAATTCCTGAAGCAAACATTGAAAATACCCATGCATGGATACCAGAACTAGGAATATATTCCATTCCCTTTAAAGATTTTTCCTTTGGTGTAATCGTCCGGAATCCCGTAAGGTCCCGGATGACCACCATTGCAGGAAATAAAATACCTGCTGAAATAAATCCCGGAATATCAATAATGTTATCTGAAAAATTAATTCTTGCCTGCTCAGCAATTCAGGTAAACAACCAGCCAATAAACCTTCAAACAGGGATGGAATATCGTATGCACAAAACATTGATTTTACGATGCGGAATTCGAACCCTGCCACTTTCCCAATCCTTTGGTATGACAATAAAAATATCAGACTTTAACCTTGACATTGGTTTCAGGACAAATCCATATTTAGGAAATTCAACAGCACTTGCCTTGACTTTTTCATTATGAGAAAAATATTTTATTACTTCTTGATTTTATTTGCGCTTCAATCGTCAAATGCATTTTGCCAGACAATCAATGAAAATAATTTAAACAGTATTGAGGAATCGAATGAACGCGTTCTCGAAGATTTAAACGAATCAGGACAAAATGAAATCCCGGATGAATTACTTAAAATTAAGAACAATCCTATTGATCTAAATAGTCCAGATATAGAAATATTTGCACAGTTTAATCTTCTTACCAATGCACAAATTCAGGCGTTGAAGGAGTATATTTTCAAATACGGAAACTTAATTGAAAAGGAAGAACTTCAGCAAATTGAAGGTTTTGATAAAAATACTATA
>JAYURB010000672.1:0-2206 GCA_043756425.1 Bacteroidota bacterium | reverse complement strand
TTGCCTTTTGCGAAACTAAGCGGCAACCATTGCGACCTTAAGCGTTTAAATACAGAATGTAAAATTTTACCGTCAAGTCGGCAAAGTTTTTTACACTATTTTCGCAAAGTCAGACTAAGAATTTTTTTATCCTCATTTTTTCAAATTAAAGGATTGGTTAAAAAATTGCTTCTTAAACCATAGCTCAAAAGCCGGATCCACAAATTCAAAGACGTTATTTATTTCATGGATAATATCATTGTTGATAAGCAATGTTTTATTCTTGCTTACATTCCGGGGTGTACCAAGCAGATGTTTCTGCATGACCGAAACGCTGGTAAATTGTGTTTCACCTTTTGCAACAGCCTTTAATAAATTTAGTTGTGTTGCACTAATGGTTTCTGTTTCCTTTTGATACAAGGGTGTATTTGCTTGTATCAGTTCGTTTAATGCTGAATCGACTTCTTTCAAAGTAGCTTTTTTTTCTGAAAGGTTCCAGGTATAATGAGCGAGTTGTTGAACATACCACGAATGATTTTTCATCAAAGTCGGAATTGCTTCTGCTGCTTTATCTTCAATTTGTTTTCCGTTTTTCGCAAATGATTGAGTAATGAACGATACCCACTTTTCTGTTTCAATTTTTTGCAATAACATAATATCGCCAAAACGATAAAAAGGTTTTGACGGATTATTGAAAATATCGGCCATCATGTGACGTTTACTGCCGTATAAACAATACGTAACCGATTTATGCCGTTGCCAGCACGCTCTTAGTTTTTTTTTAAAAGAAAGATAATCGTTAAAGGCAGAAAGGTTTTGAAATTCATCAAGACAAATAATAAATTTAATATTTTTCTTCCGTGCAATATTCTCCGACAGGTTTAATACTTCGTCGCTATATTTTTTTAAATCCCTCAAGTCGAAACTCAGACTGAAATCTGTATTTGGTTCAATTCCCAGACTTAATTTAGGCACTAATTTTTTAAAATAAATCGTACCACTGCTCATCCATTCCTGCCATTTGGAGGAAGATGCTTTTATCACTTCCCGGGCAAAAGTTTCCAAAAATTCTTCTTCATTACTTGTAGCAAACAGGTCAATAAGTACTGTTTTTGTTTTCCCCGGCTTTTTATTAATGTCGTTTATTACCTTCTCCACAAGGGAAGATTTCCCCCATCTTCTTGGCGATATTATCGTCGTATTGATTCCATTTAACAGATTACTACGCAATTTAGTCACCTCAGCTTCTCTGTTCGTAAAAGAGTGAACACTTACTGTAGTACCATAAATAAATGGTGAATCTTTCATTTTTATTTTTATTGAGTTTATTTAATTATTGCACTTCCGGGTATTATACCAAATGGTATTATACTCAAAGGTATAAAATTAAACTATTGAATAGGTCATTTTTTTCAACTTTTTTTTAATTTTTTATGATTCTTCTTTATCCTCCCGAATTTCCTTATTATATAAACCGTTAAGCCAAAGCGAAAACCGGCCTCACTCCGAAGGAACCGGTAAAAATCGATTTCCAAATCATAAGTGTTCGAAAACTTAAAATTATGTTTCAGCCTCCCTTTGCGAAACTTTGCGTTTAAATACACAATGTAAATTATTTTACCTAACTATTTTCCTTTTTACCCTATTCCTTTTCAAAAACTTTATTTTACTATCTTGCACACCATGATTTTAGAAAATATGGTTTTTTATAATTCTCCTTTTGCTTTTCCTACGAGACTGCTATATCTATTCTCGAAAAATACTTGCCGCCGATGAAAATATTAACCGTAGTCGGTGCCCGCCCCCAATTCATTAAAGCTGCCGCTGTTAGCAGGGTAATGAAGGATCATCCGGATATTACTGAAGTCATTTTGCATACCGGACAACATTACGACGAAAATATGTCTGAAGTGTTTTTCCGGGAAATGGAAATTCCTGAACCCGCTTACAACCTGGGCATTCAGGCCAGTCTACAGGGTGAAATGACCGGACGCATGATTGAAGGAATAGAGAAAATTATTATAAGTGAAAAACCGGATGCCTTACTCGTCTATGGCGATACGAATTCTACACTTGCCGGTGCTCTGGCTGCTAATAAACTATTTGTGAAAATAATTCACGTTGAAGCTGGCCTGAGAAGTTACAATATGAAAATGTCAGAAGAAATAAACCGTATTCTCACCGATAGAATTTCTGACCTTTTATGTTGTCCTACTGCCAATGCAGT
>JAYURB010000671.1:0-2207 GCA_043756425.1 Bacteroidota bacterium | reverse complement strand
GGAAAAAGTAAAAATGATTTCGAAAGACATGAAAAGCAGTTACAATTTTCGAAAGAAAACAATGCTATTGTTGTTTTAAAAGGTGCACATACGTGTATTGCAACTCCTGAAGGGAAAGCTTATTTTAATAGTACCGGAAATCCGGGTATGGCAAAAGGAGGGAGTGGAGATGCACTCACCGGAGTTATTCTTGCATTTCTTTCACAGGGATACGAGCCAATGGTCGCAGCTTTACTTGGTGTTTATATTCATGGATTGGCCGGTGATATTACTGCAAAAGAAAAGGGAGAATACTCCATGATTACTTCTGACCTTATAGAGAATTTACCAAAAGCATTTAATGAATTACTTTAATTCTAATTTATATATTTAAACACAAACTAAAAAATCAAAAAGATGAAACACAAACTAAAATTAATTCTGCCGCTACTTGGTATGGCAATTCTTGTAGCAATTATTTATGCATTTAAACCGGCACAAACAAAAACGCTTTACACGCAAATAACAACTATTGAATCGGTTGTTCCTGGCGGATTGGGTCGTTCACGAATGGTAACAACAGATCCGGAAGGAAATTTTAAAGAAACGGATATGGAGAATTTTTTCAGTTTTGTTGGTATTAACTTCGGAAATGTTCGGAAAAATGATAAGACAATTACGGATAAAATTAATGATATGACAGCGGCTGGCTGGGAACTGGCGAATATTAATTCAGGTGTGTACAGTGCTGATAAGAGTACGGGGATTTTTATTACAAGATATTTGTTTAAGAAAAGTGAATAGGAAATTTTTATCGCCTTGTGCAATATTTATGAGAAAAGGAGTGCTTTAAGTTCCTATGGATTTAAAGTTCTCCTTTTCCTTCTCTTACCACTATAGGATCATTCCCCGTACAATCAATCACAGTAGAAGGCTCGTAAAAACCCGGACCGCCGTCAACAATTATGTCTACCAATTCTTCATATTTTCCGAGAATATTTTCAGGGTCGGTTAAATAATCCAAATTGTTATTGTCAGAATAAACGGACGATACCATTAAGGGATTGCCAATTGCCTCAAGGATTGCTAAAGCAATTTTGTTGTCGGGAACACGAATTCCTATTGTCTTTTTATTAGATTTGAAAATAGCAGGAACATTGTTGTTGGCATTCAAGATAAACGTAAAAGGGCCCGGCAAAGAATTCTTCATGAAACGAAAAACTTCTGTACTAAATGGCTTTGTGAAAAGGGAGATGTTACGCAAATCAGGACAGAGAAAAGAAAAGTTGGCTTTTTCAGGCTTAATGCCCTTAATTCTGCATATTCGTTCAAAGGCTTTATTACTTTGGATGTTGGCAGCAAAAGCATAAACACTATCGGTAGGAATGATGATAACAGCATCTTTTTTTAAAGCTTCTGTTATAGTAGACAGGAACTTCTCATTAATTGTTTTACCCTGGAATTTTAAAAAGGAAGCTGCCAATGTTTAATTTTGTTTCATTAATTTTTGAGTTGAAAAATTTATTTGCCATGAATGCACAAATATATTCGTGCATTCGTAGCTAAAATCTTATCTTAAATACATGCAGTTATTTACTAACTGCTACTGATGAAAATTTCTTGGCATCGGATAAGAATTTTTCAAGTCCGCTATCTGTAAGAGGATGTTTAAGCAAATCGACAATAGCTGATAGGGGACAGGTAGCTACGTCAGCGCCGGCTTCAGCACATTTAATGATATGAAGCGGATTTCGAATAGATGCTGCCAATACCTGGGTTTTATAACCATAAGTTCTGTAAATATGAACGATTTGTTTAATCAGTTCGACACCATCTTGATTGATATCATCAAGTCGGCCGATGAAGGGAGAAACATAGGTTGCACCTGCTTTGGCCGCAAGTAGCGCCTGGCCTGCTGAAAATACCAGCGTGCAATTGGTACGTATATTTTTATTCGAAAAATATTTTAGGGCTTTAACACCTTCTTTTATGATTGGCACCTTAACAACTATTTGTTTATGCAACGATGCCAGTATTTCTCCTTCTTCAACGATTCCTTTAAAATCAGTTGACAACACTTCAGCACTAACATCACCCTTTACAATTTTGCATATATCAACATAGTGCTTTAGGATATTATCATGGCCTGTAATTCGGCACGAGTGAGCGCCGCCGCGTAGTCATTGGCGTAGCGGTTCAGTGCCTCGGGGTCCAGGTGGCGCGCGGCG
>JAYURB010000670.1:0-2213 GCA_043756425.1 Bacteroidota bacterium | reverse complement strand
AAATCCATTTAATAAAAAAATAAATCCAATAATAAATTTTAATGTTGTGTTAATTTTCATAGGTATTCAAAGTTAAAAAATCATCTTATAATAAATTGTACTAAATATGAAGAACAAACAAAAATCAACTTAGTTCTATTTCAGTTGTTTTCCCGCCATTCATTTTCATATGACATCAGAATTTACAAAAGGGAAAAAAACTGAAATAGAACTAAGTTGATTTTTGTTTGATCTTCATATTTAATACAATTTATTATAAGATGATTTTTTTAACTTTGAATACCTATGAAAATTAACACAACATTAAAATTTATTATTGGATTTATTTTTTTATTAAATGGATTTTTCAAAAAATCTTCTGCTTACATTCCTCACCCGGATCATGTTGTAGTTTTAATTCTGGAAAATACTTCCTACAGCGAAATTGTTGATTCAACAGTAGCCACCTATATAAGAAGTTTAATAAACGATCCTTATTCAGCATTATTCACACAATCGTATGGTATGTCGCGCCCAAGCCAGCCTAATTACCTGCAGATGTTCTCCGGCTCTCCACAAGGTGTAACATCAAATGAACTTCCGCAAGGCCTTCCTTTTATTACTCCTAACCTCGGAGCACAAATGATTGCTGCATCAAAAACGTTCATCGGTTATTGTGAAGATTTGCCCGGTGCAGGATTTACCGGAGAGTATGATGCCGGTTATGCGCGAAAACACAATCCATGGGTAAATTGGCAGGGTAGCCCCCTGAATGGTCTTCCTATATCAGTAAATCAGCCCTTCACATCTTTTCCTACAGATTATAATTTACTTCCTCATTTGTCTATAGTAGTCCCTAATAACATTCATAGTATGCACGACGGTGTTTACCCCACGAGAATTTCCAATGCCGATACCTGGATACAAAATAATCTTAACACCTATATTCAATGGGCCAAGACCCACAACAGTTTATTTATATTGACATTTGATGAAGATAATTTTTATAATCAACGAATAGCAACGTTATTTTTAGGTCCAATGGTTCAACACGGCAGTTATTCCAATTACTTTAATCACTATAATATGTTGAGGTCGTTGGAAGATATGTTTTTTCTTCCTCCTCTTGGAGGTGCAACTTCAGTGGCGCCTACAGATTTTTGCTGGACTTCATCCTGCAATTTTTCTTCCTTAGTTTCTGAAAATGGTCCCTGGCAATTTTGTTCTACAGGAAATATAACACTTACGGCATCACCGGCAAATTCTTATCTATGGTCAAACGGTGCGACAACACAAAGCATAACGGTTAATACTACCGGTAATTATTTTGTAACTGAAGTTGGAGCAGGCAATTGTTCCAAAACATCCAATACAATTATTGTTACTGCAACACAGATTACCGGGGTCAGCCCGGCTGCTTCGCCTGCTGGAAGTACGGTAGTTATATCCGGCACTAATTTATCAGGCGTTGCCTCGGTTAAATTTAATGGAATCAATGCTTCTTTTACAATAAGCAACAGTACTAAAATAAATGCAGTAGTTCCAGCAAGCGCTACTAGTGGATTTATTACGCTGACAGATGCATGTGGAAATTTTATCAGTCCCTTTAGTTTTTCAGTGGGTCCGGTGACTCCGGCAATTGCACTTAAATTATATATTGAAGGATATTATAATACTTCCGGTCAAATGGTTTCCGTTTTAGGAAATGGAAATTGTGATTCCGTAACAGTTGAATTGCGCGATAGCATTTCACCGTATGGTTTAATTTATTCCACCAAAGGAGTAATTAATACCAAAGGGAATGGATTATTTTATTTTCCGTCAAGTGTAAATGGCAAAAGATACTTTTTATCAACTTATTCTCGAAACACTTTAAAAACTTGGAGCTCTTCTGCCATTCGTTTTAGTAACTATACAACTTTTGATTTTACTAATGCATTTTCCCAGGTGTATGGAGATAATCTAAAAAGAATGGTTGACGGAAATTTTGCATTGATTAGTGGAGATGTAACTTCTGATGAAATTATTAACATATCAGATTTTACTTCCATAAAAAATTCAACAAAAACATTTCAAAACGGATATTTGCCGAATGATTTAAACGGAGATAAATTTGTGGACTCAACTGATTTAAGTTTGGTTGAAAATAATTTACTTCGTATATCATTACATCCGTAACTCAAATCCTATTGAATAAAAAAAGCCTATACAATTGAATTGAATAATCGTCAATT
>JAYURB010000669.1:0-5055 GCA_043756425.1 Bacteroidota bacterium | reverse complement strand
ATATGTCCAAAGAACAAACAGGTGCCATTATCGTCCTTGCTAAATCGTCTCAGTTAAAGTACTATTCCAACACCGGTGAAATTATGAATGCAGATATTTCTCAATCACTCATAGAAAGTATCTTTTTCAAAAATTCTCCATTACACGATGGTGCTACAATTATTGCCAATAATAAAATTAAAGCTGCACGTTGTGTTTTACCTGTCACAGAAAACATAGAACTACCGGCTCATCTGGGTATGCGCCACCGCGCTGCTATTGGGATTACAGAACAAAGTGATGCCATTGCAATTGCAGTCTCAGAAGAAACGGGAGAAATTTCTATTTCCAAAGAAGGACAAATTCGAATTGGAATATCCGTTGAAGAACTGGAGAAAACATTACGCAATGAGTTTGAGCAGTAGAATTATTTTTTATTCTTTTCTTCAAACATCTTAATCAATTCTTCGTCAGTTAAATTTGCATTTAACTGATCCAAGGAAGCATGTGCAGAAGGTGCAAGTTTATGATTGGGAAATTTATTTAGAAATTCTTTGTATTTTTCTTTTGCTTTCTCTTTGTCTTTTATCTCAGTTTCTAAAACGAATGCCTGCATAAATAATGCAGCAGGCGATTTTCGGAATTCCGGATATTCATTAACCAGTCTGGCAAATAAACTAACCGACTCTTCATGCCGTTTCAAGCCATTGGCAAGGTCGGCAGCTTTAAAAAGAAAATCCGGTGAAAGAGTGTCTTTAGGATAAGTCTCTACATACTTGAGGTAATTTGAATAAACCCTATTTGCCTCTTCAGTATTCAGTCTTTTATTCGTATCACTATATAATACTGCTTCATCTTTAAAAATTTCATCTGATAATTTTTCATCTGCCGGCTTGCAGGCGCCAAGCGTAATAATAAATATGAAAAGTAAATTTCTTTTGAATTTGATATATGTGTTCATCCTTTTGATTTTTAAAATTAAAAAAATTATTTGCTTTTAACAGAAAACCTCATTTTATAATCAACATCTACGTCACCTTTACTAATGTTCATCAGTTTGTTTTTTAAAAGGCGCCGGCGCAAAGGTGAAATTCTATCTGTAAATAAGACACCTTCAATATGATCGTATTCATGCTGAATAATTCTGGCAGAAATTCCCTTGAATTTTCTCTTATGAAATTTCCAGTTTTCATCATAGTATTCAATATACAATTCTTCTCTTCTATCCACATCTTCCCGAACGCCGGGAATACTTAGACAGCCCTCATTGAATTTCCATTTATTTCCGGATTCTTCAAGGATCATTGGATTAATAAAAACCTGCTTAAAATTAGTTACATCTTCCTCTTCAAAGGGTTTACCATCAACTATAAATAATCTGATTGAAAGTCCTACCTGAGGAGCAGCAAGCCCAACACCGTTGCTTATATACATCGTCTCATACATATTCGCTATGAGTTCATTCAAAGCAGGGTAACTTTTATCAATTTCTGTGGCTCTTTTTTTTAGAACCGGATCTCCATATGCAATTATCGGGAAAACCATTTTATATTAACTTTTATTCATTTCCATATACGATTGAAGTATAAGGACAGCGCTCCGCTGATCAATTTCTTCCTTATTTCTTCTGTCTGATTTTTTCGTGCCATCCAAAAGCATCGATTCTTTTGCAATTTTAGATGTAAAGCGTTCATCAATCGTTTTTACAGGGATTTCTGGGAAAGCCTTGTATAACTTTTTGATGAATTCTTCTACAAAAGATGCATTTGATGAGGGCGTATTGTTCATTTGTACGGGCATTCCAATCACAAAAAACTCAACATGCTCATGCTGCAGGTAACTTTTCAAATAATCAATTACCTTTCCGGAATGAACAGTGTCCAAAGCAGTAGCAATAATTCTTTCGGGATCAGTTACTGCTAAACCGATACGTTTTGTTCCATAATCAATTGCCATTATTCTGGACATGCGCAAATATAGTTTAAGTTAAGGAAACTTTTATTTGAAGTTAACAGACAGTAGTTTTTCTTTGCAAAAAATAATAATCATGAAGGAAATAATCGAAAATGCTTGGGATAACAGGGAACTTCTCAAAGAAGAAAAAACAAGAAAATGTATTGAAGATATAATTGAAAAACTCGATAACGGCAAACTTCGAGTAGCTGAACCTGCCGGGGATGATTGGATAGTAAATGAATGGATAAAAAAAGCGGTAATCCTCTATTTTCCAATACGACAAATGGAAACAATGACAGCCGGCCCCATGGAATTCCATGACAAAATGAAATTGAAAGAAAACTATGCCTCTTTGGGTGTCAGGGTTGTACCGCATGGCATTGCCCGATATGGAAGCTTCCTGGCGAAAAACGTTATCCTAATGCCCTCTTATGTAAATATTGGAGCCTATGTTGATGAAGGTACAATGGTTGACACCTGGGCTACTGTTGGATCTTGCGCACAAATTGGGAAAAATGTGCACTTAAGCGGAGGGGTTGGTATTGGAGGGGTTCTGGAACCTGTTCAGGCTTCACCGGTGATCATTGAAGATAATTGCTTTATAGGTTCTCGATGCATCGTCGTCGAAGGTGTTAGGGTACAAAAAGAAGCTGTTTTGGGTGCCAATGTTGTTCTTACCATGTCCACTAAAATCATTGACGTTACCGGAAAATCACCGGTCGAATATAAAGGTATCGTCCCGCCATGTTCTGTCGTTATCCCCGGATCATACACCAAAACTTTCAATGCTGGAGAATATCAGGTACCCTGCGCTCTTATAATTGGAAAAAGAAAAGAAAGTACCGATAAAAAAATTTCCTTAAATCAAGCCTTGCGTGATTTCAGTATATCCGCTTAAGTAATGAGTAAATCTTTTCTGATAATTCAAACTGCTTTTACGGGTGATGCCATCCTTGCTTCTGCTTTGGTAGAAAAGCTCAGAGAAGCAAACCCTGAAAACACTATAGACATTCTTGTTAGAAAAGGAAATGATAGCTTATTCGCCAATCATCCCTTTATTAAACAAATTTTAATCTGGGATAAAAAAAATAATAAATACAGAAATCTTCTGGCCCTGATTGGTAAAATCCGCTCTAACAAATACGATGTAGTTATTAACCTGCAACGCTTTGCTGCAACAGGTTTGTTAACGGCTTTCTCCGGCGCAAAGGAAACAAGAGGGTTTGATAAAAATCCCTTTTCTTTTCTGTTTACCAAGAGAATAAAACACAGTGTTGGCAAAGGAATGCATGAGGTTGAAAGAAATAATTTACTTATTGCTGATCTCGGAATTAATGGAAAAGCCCTCCCTCGCCTCTACCCTTCTGAACAAGACTTTAAAGCTGTAGAAAGCTACAAACAAAAAAAGTTTATTACTATTTCACCGGCATCCGTATGGGCTACAAAGACACTTCCTTACTATAAATGGATTGAATTAATCAACCTCTACCAAAAGTTGAAACCGGAAATACAAATATTCCTGCTTGGCTCACCGGGGGAATTTTCAATAGCTGATAATATTCGTATTAAAGCAGGAGAAAAAAATATTACAAACCTTTGCGGTTCCCTTTCCCTGCTTCAATCTGCAGCATTAATGAAAAGTGCTTCGATGAATTATGTAAACGACTCTGCTCCTATGCACCTGGCAAGTGCTATGAATGCCCCTGTTACAGTTGTCTATTGCTCTACCATACCGGAGTTTGGATTCGGTCCGCTATCTGAGCAATCAAGAGTTATTGAAACGAAGTTAACCCTTTCCTGCAGGCCTTGCGGACTGCACGGTTATAAGGAATGTCCTCTTGTTCATTTTAAATGCGCACATTCCATTGAAACAAAAGAAATATTTACATGACAGATATAAATTCGGAAATAAAAAAAACGATTGATGTCTTAAAATCCGGGGGAATAATATTATACCCCACTGATACAATATGGGGAATAGGATGTGATGCTACAAATGCAGACGCTGTTAAAAGAATTTTTGAGTTAAAAAAAAGAAGTGCGGAAAAAAATGTCATTCTTCTACTCGATATTGCGTCCAGACTTTCATCCTATGTAAGGGAAGTTCCGGAAAATGCCTGGTCTTTAATAGAGTATTCCACTAAACCACTTACTATTATTTATGATGGCGCCAAAAACTTACCGGCTGAGGTTATTGGAGAAGATGGAAGTATTGCCATTCGAATTACATCCGATGAATTTTGTAATAAACTAATTGGGCAACTTAAAAAACCATTGGTATCAACTTCTGCCAACATCAGCGGAGAACCCTGGCCTAAATGTTACGATGATGTCAGCGATGAAATAAAAAATGGTGTCGATTATATTGCTCAATGGAAACTGTCCGAAAAGTCTCAATTTCAGCCCTCTACTATTATTCATTTAAAATCTAATGGGCAAATAAAGTTCATTCGCCATTGATGTTGTAACTTGCGGCCACTGCATGAAAAAACACCTGCAACATATAATATTTTCTGTAATTGCCGAAGAAGCAAAAGAATTGGATTACCAGGCTTTTGTAGTTGGTGGTTATGTAAGGGATATTTTATTAAAGCGCAAATCGAAAGACATTGACATAGTCGTATTGGGAAGCGGTATAGAACTGGCAGAAAAAATTGCGGCACGACTTCATATTCCCGTCAATGTTTTCAGAAATTTTGGTACGGCCATGATAAAATACGATGGACTTGAAATTGAATTTGTCGGAGCCCGAAAGGAATCTTACAGACTTGATTCCCGCAAGCCAATCGTTGAAACAGGCACCCTTGATGACGATCATAAGAGACGCGATTTCACCATTAATGCCATGGCCATTCATCTCACTGAATCAAATTTTGGTGAATTGATTGACCCATTTGATGGCGTCCGGGACCTTGAAAACAAAATCATTAAAACACCCCTGGATCCTGAAGTTACCTTTTCTGACGATCCTTTGCGGATGATGAGAGCAATCCGATTTGCTTCTCAGCTGCATTTCACAATTGATCCAAAAGCTATTAAAGCAATCAATACACTCGGAGATAGATTAAAGATAGTTTCACCTGAAAGAATTACTGATGAATTAAATAAAATCATTCTTTC
>JAYURB010000668.1:0-12996 GCA_043756425.1 Bacteroidota bacterium | reverse complement strand
TTATAAATTAACACGAAACGAACATTATAAAAATGTTGCTGAAGAAACAATTCAGTTTTTACTTAGGGATATGTCGGATGGAGAAAGCCGCTATTTTTCAGCTATTGATGCAGATTCAGAAGGTGAAGAAGGAAAGTATTATACCTGGTCTATCGATGAAGTAAGAAACATTGAACTTCCTAAATGCGGAAAAGTTGATCCCTTCAAAGTTTTCTCCGACTATTACTGCATGAATGACATTGGTTATTGGGAGAATAAAAAATATGTATTGTTCCGCAGAAATTCAGTTGAAGAAATAGCATTATTAAATTCTGTTACTGTAAATGAATTGTCAGATTTTATATTGAAAGCTAAATCACTTTTATTAAAAGAAAGAGAGAAAAGAGAAAAACCTGTCACCGATAAAAAAATAATTGTTTCATGGAATTGCATGCAAATATCTGCCCTTTGTTCTGCCTATCAGGCTTTCGGAAACGAAAGCTATAGGAAAGAAGCCATTAAATCCATGAACAAAATTTTGCAAGAAGCTTCTTCTGATGAAAACAGTCTGCTTCATGTTATCAAATCAAAAGCAAAAAATGTAAATGGTTATATGGAAGATTATGCTTTTACTATTTCCGCACTTATCAATCTATACGAAATTACATTTGATGAACGCTGGCTGACTAAAGCTAAAAATTTTACAGACTTTACACTTAAACATTTCTATGATGATACTGAGGGTATGTTTTGGTTTACATCTGATCTTGATGAAAGATTAATTGCACGAAAAAAAGAAATCTCAGACAATGTAACCTCTTCGTCAAACTCTGAAATGGCTAATGCTTTGTTCAAACTTAATGTGCTTTTCGAAGAAAAAAGATATGGGGAAATTTCTACCCGTATGTTAAAAGCAGCAGAAGGAAACATTTCCCGCTATCCGTCTTCCTATTCCAATTGGCTAAATCTGATGATGAATTTTACCAATCCTACCGATGAAATTGTTATTACCGGGGAAAAAGCTGATGAAGAGAGGAAAATATTATCTTCATACTATTTGCCTCAGGCAATTTTTTGTGGTAAAATTGATAAAACCGGTAACCTGCCCTTACTTCAAAACCGTTTTCAACAAGGCAAAACGCTGATTTACATTTGCAGAAACAAAACCTGCAAACTTCCTGTTGAAAACAGCCAATTAGCCCTTGCTTCATTAACCGCTAAATGAAGTCACTTTAAACTGTTAATTAATCTTTTCAAAAAGTCATCAGGAATGCTAATCTTGTTTCTATTTTAGCGGAAACTGACACTAATTTTCATTGCAATAATTTCAGCCTTATATGGAACGTATTAATAAACTCCTTGTAGCCAATCGCGGTGAAATAGCGATTCGTATACTTCGTGCAACTTCTGAACTTGGAATAAAAACAGTTGCTGTTTTTACTTATGAAGACCGCTATTCTCTGCACCGTTTTAAAGCAGACGAAGCGTACCAGATAGGGAATGACGACGATCCTTTAAAACCTTATCTCGATATTGAAGAAATCATTCGAACAGCAAAACAAAACCAGGTCCAGGCTATTCATCCCGGATATGGTTTTCTTTCGGAGAATGTACAGTTCGCCAGACGCTGTGCTGAAGAAGGAATAATTTTCATCGGACCAAAGCCTGAAGTGATGGAGCAATTGGGCGATAAGGTTAAATCAAAAATTGCTGCTCGTGCCTGTGGAATTCCCGTTATCGAAGACAATAAAGAAAAACTTATTTCCTACGACATCGCTTTGAAAGAAGCGAAGCGTATTGGTTTCCCTGTAATTCTTAAAGCAAGCGCAGGCGGTGGCGGAAGAGGTATGCGCGTTATACACCACGAAGAAATGCTGGAAAAAGCTTTTCGTGATGCAAAAAATGAAGCCGGAAATGCTTTTGGCGACGATACCATTTTTGTCGAAAAATATGTAGACAATCCCAAGCATATTGAAGTACAGATTCTCGGTGATAACAATGGAAATATCGTCCATCTTTTTGAACGCGACTGCAGCATTCAACGCCGGTTTCAAAAAGTTGTTGAAGTAGCTCCTGCGCCATCACTTAAAAAAGAAACAAAAGAAAAATTATATGCTTATGCATTAAGTCTGGCAAAATATGTAGACTACAATAATGCGGGTACTGTTGAATTTTTGGTTGATGAAGATGAAAATATTTTCTTTATAGAGGTTAATCCAAGAATTCAGGTTGAGCATACAGTTACAGAAGAAGTGACCGGTATAGACATTGTGCGAAGCCAGATTTTAATTGCCGATGGCTTTCCACTTGAATCAACTGCTATTGACATACAAGGACAATCATCTCTGAAATGCAATGGATTTGCAATACAATGCAGAATTACAACAGAAGATCCGCAAAATGAATTCAAACCCGATTACGGAACCATTGTAGCTTACCGCCATTCAGGAGGTTTTGGTATCAGGCTTGATGAAGGCAGTTCATATCAGGGTGTGAAAGTATCGCCCTTCTTTGATTCCATGCTTGTAAAAATTACTGCAAGCGGAAGAACGCTTAAAGGAACTCAAAGAAGACTCTTGCGTGCTTTAAGTGAATTCAGAATTCGTGGTGTAAAAACGAATATTCCTTTTTTGGAAAATGTTTTAAAGCATCCTGAATTTGAAAACGGCAAAGCAACTGTGCGTTTCATTGATAAGCATCCTGATCTTTTCATTTTTGCTGCCAAGCAGGATCGTGGGACTAAAATTCTGAAATACCTGGCCGATGTGATGGTAAACGGAAATCCTGATGTAAACAGAATTGATCCTCACAAAGTTTTTGGGCATCCGAAAATTCCTTTATTCGACAAGACTAAAGCAATTACACCGGGAACCAAACAGATGCTTGATTCCATGGGCGCTGAAAAGTTTTCTAAGTGGCTGAAGGAAGAAAAAAAGATTCATTTTACCGATACAACACTGAGAGATGCACATCAGTCGTTACTTGCCACACGCTTTCGTACACAGGATATGGTCAAAGCAGCGGAAAGTTTCGCTCACCACCATCCGGAGATTTTCTCTATGGAAGTATGGGGTGGCGCTACGTTTGATGTAGCACTTCGATTTCTGCATGAATGTCCTTGGAAAAGGTTACAAGCATTCCGCAGTGCAGTTCCCAATATTCTTTTGCAGATGCTGATACGTGGATCCAATGCCGTTGGCTATACATCGTATCCTGATAATCTTGTAGTAAAGTTTATAGAAAAAAGTTGGGAGAATGGTATTGATATTTTCCGAATTTTTGATTCACTCAACTGGATTGACAGCATGAAGGTAAGCATCAATGCCGTTAGAGAACGTACAGGAGGAATAGCAGAAGCATGCATTTGCTATACGGGAGACTTTATGAATCCGAAGCGTCAAAAATTTTCCTTGCAATACTATCTTGACCTGGCTAAACAAATGGAAGATGCAGGCGCACACATCCTCGGCATTAAAGACATGGCAGGATTATTAAAACCATATGCTGCAGAAATTCTCGTTAGCGAATTAAAGAAAACGGTTTCTATTCCTATTCATCTACATACACACGATACTTCATCCATTCAAAATGCAACGTATCTTAAAGCTATTGAAGCAGGAGTTGATGTTGTTGATGTTGCTTTGAGTTCGTTATCCGGACTTACATCACAGCCCAACTTCAATGTACTAGTTGAGGTTTTGAAAAATACTCCTTATGCTGTTGATATAAACGTTGAATCACTCAATGAGTTTTCGAATTACTGGGAAACGGTGCGTGAATATTATTATCCATTTGAATCGGGACTGATGGCTGGTACAGCAGAAGTGTACAAGCATGAGATTCCCGGTGGACAATATTCTAATTTGAAACCACAAGCTATTTCACTTGGACTTGCTTCGCGGATGGATGATATCAAAAAAGGTTATGAAGAAGTAAATTTATTATTCGGAGATATTGTAAAAGTAACTCCTTCTTCTAAGGTTGTTGGTGATATGGCAATGTATTTAGTGACCAATCACCTCACGGCAGAAGACGTTTTCAAAAAAGGCGATACGCTTTCTTTTCCTGAATCTGTAAAAAGTTTATTCAGAGGTGACCTCGGACAACCTTTTGGCGGATGGCCGAAAGAGTTACAAAAAATTGTACTGAAGGACGAAAAGCCTTTTACCGATCTTCCAAATGCACATTTGAAACCAATAGACTTTGAAAATGAATTTGAAGAATTTCAAAAAAAATTCGACCACTACCTCAGCTTCCTTGATTTTCTCTCATGGAAATTTTATCCGAAAGTTTTTGAAGAGTATTATTCCTTCACAAAACAATTTGGCGATGTGAGTCATTTGCCTACGCCTGCCTTTTTCTTCGGCATGAAAAACAATGAAGAGATTTTAGTAGATATAGGAACAGGAAAAACACTTATTATTCGTCTTCTTTACATAGCAGATCACACAGATGAATCAGGAAACAGGGCAGTATATTTCCGACTGAATGGTCAGACGCGTTCTCTGGAAATTAAAGACAGAAATGCTGTTGTAAAAAAAGTAATGCATCAAAAAGTTTCCGGCGACAAACAGATAGGTTCTCCGCTTCAAGGAAGGCTTGCAAAAATATTCGTAAAGAGCGGAGAAACCGTAAAGAAAAATGCTCCATTATTTACTATTGAAGCAATGAAAATGGAAACGACTATTACCGCTCCAAAGGATTTAAAAATTGAAAAGATTGTACTATCGGAAGCAACAATGGTTGAGACGGATGATTTGGTGATGGAAATTGCTCAAACGTGATTATTGGAATATTTTAAGCGTTCCCGTTTTTGTTTTATTACTGAATTAAAGAGATTGTGACACAATTTTTTGCAGTGATTCACATTTGAATTCCGGCGAGGGGAGAGCATCATAAGAAATCTCATACTTAGCATAGCGTGAAAAAATCATCAAATAACGAAGAAAGATGTGTAATTCGGCCAGATAAATTTGAAAATAATACCTAGGTTAAAAAATTTATGTTGGGTTTGTTTATTAATCTTCTTAATTTTCTAGTGAAATTCATTGGGGGTATTTGTTGACGGAAAGTCAGCTACTCTTTAATAGTGGAAGATTTTAAAGTCGATTCGTTTTTTCGCCAATGCTTAGTATCCTAAAATAAAATTATTTATTATTAAATCCTTGAAACCATGAAGAATCACAAAAGCATTTTGTCGTATTTATTATTATTGATTTTTATTTCTACTTCGGCCTTTTCTCAAAATACACCTCCATTGGATCCGGAAGCTAATCCTCATAGAGGTATTTATGTTGATAAATTCTATTATATTGATCCGATTAGTTGGAACAATGGACCACCTTATAATCTTCAACCGCAAATGTCAATATTAGGCACAGATATTAATCATGATGGCTTTTTCGAAAAAGAAGATGCGCTGTTAAGTTATTGTAGAGATAATCATATTACTTACCTATTACTATTGGACCTACATCATATTTTGAGCACAGGAATTCAGGTTTGGGATGAGAATCAAGGACGAAATGTAAATATTGAGGAGCATTTATGTCGGTTTATGAATAAAGCAAGAAATGAATATTGTATAGATCAAATTGGTGCTGCTGCTGATAACGCTAGTGTGTTCAATGATGTTACTAATTATAACAATACATTGTTTGCACGTATTACCCCTCCAATTATTATCCCTCAAAATCAAAGGACAACACCTTATTTTAATCCTATATTGCTTAGCATGCAGGATTCTACTTTAACCCCAGCCGATTCTGGTTTCCAGGCAGTGGAATTATTAAAAATGATTTACAGGCTTGTTAACTTACAAAATAGTACTGGATGCTCGAGCTATTTCAATTATATTCACATGGAATATGAATATTGGCATAATTTCCAAGATGCTGACTACAATATAGATGCTGCACATTGGATAATAGATCCAAGTTGTAGCACTTTTTGTTGTACAGAGTTTAGTAGGAATGGGAATTGTAGTTTTCCTTGTGGATCAAATACAGTTCCTTCATGGGGAGATGCGCGTTTTATTGGTCATTTTCGTCCTGTAGTTATTGCGATGAGATCCATTGCTGATTTATATAATAATAATCATGGATATACAGTGACTGACAATCATTTCCTGAGAACAGAGTCATATATGGACCCTTATGGTGGTGCATTATCCATACCGATGGGTGATTACTCTGTATTGTTTGATGGTAGTATACCAGGATGCCCATTCTCCTCCTGTCCAATTCCATCAGCAAGAATGATTGACAGGTTAAATCCATATAATTTTTTCCCTTATTCTCCGCCTAATCCGAATTCAAATCCTCCGGCAATAATTGATTTTGACAATTGGATTTATGAATATGTGAATGACATCAATAGTCCTTTTGCACTAACACCTTCAACTGAGCCTTACACCGATCTTCACCCTTTGTTTAGTGCAGAAAAGATTTCTAATGGTGGCTATGATGATTACTGGGGACGTTGGTTCGATGAAACTAAACAACATAATATTTTTGCCGCAGAAAAGATATTTTATGATCGTTGGCGTTTTAATGAATATGCGCATCAAAACTATGTATCATCAGGTGGTTCTAGAGAAAATGCCATTCATCCTGGGGGAGTGCTTTGGTTTGCACAAAGTCACATGACACCAATATTAGATAATCCAAAAATTTTCGTGGGAGAAATTCAAAGCTGTTATCCTGCCGGTATTGGTGCAACAGTAACATTTCACTACATCGGGCCACTGGAAAATCCTTTAAGTATAGATTTTCATATTATTGATGTTTCAAATAGTAATGTAGTATTTCCTTCAGGAGGAGGCTGGTTAAATGAACAGACAATTTCATCGGCGACTTATGATCCAAATCCTCCTGACCTTAGCGCTCCTGATATTATCGCAACTGGTTTACCTGTTTCAACGGGGACTTTAAATCCACAGCATCCTCTAAGGGCTATTATGAGACTAAATTACGATTCAGGATGTCAATATACTTATTCTGAAGACATATTAATTACCACTCAAATATCTATTCAGGCACATGGTCCAGTCAGTTTTTGTGATGGTGGCAATGTAACTTTGCATGCAAATGCAGATCCTTCAACTAATTCATTTCAATGGAATAATAGTAGTGGCACTATTGCGGGGGAAATTGGACAGGAATATGTTGCAACCACATCCGGATCTTATTCATGTACCATAACTTCAACGAATGGATCTTTGTGTAATGGAACCTCAAATGTCATTGTTGTTAATATTTTGCCAAATCCTTACATAGATATATTGTCAGATTGTGGTAGTTCAAATGTTTTATATGTAGGACCTTTACTTAATCCCAGTACCACAATTTCTGGGCCCGGTGGCGTTACCTATTTATGGAGCACCGGCGCAATAACTGACAGAATTAATGCGAATGCAGGCGGCCATTATTTTGTTACCGTTACTGCCGCCAATGGATGCACCAGAACTGCTAATGCCTGGTTTAATCCGAGTTCCAATGCTATTTCATTATCAATAGTTGGGATTCCTCATAATGCTGCTAACTTATGTTCCTCTGATGGATGGTGTACAATACAAGGTGGTCAATCACCTAATCATGTTTCAATTACAGATGGAGTTAATACTTATTTTTCAAATTGGACATCTGGAACGCAATATACTTTCACAAATTTATCACCTGGAAATTATACTGTAAATGTTTCACCTGGCGGTGGAGTTTGTAATGGAACAATTTCTTTTACAATAGGTCCATCAGCAAGTAATTTTATTGTTGCAACTAATTCACAATCACCTACATGTTATAATGGTAATAATGGTTCTATATCGATCCAAAGTATTTCCGTTAATAGTACTTACAATATTGAAATTCCTGCAATCGGTTATAATTTGCAGTCTGCAATTTACCCATCAGCAACATTTCCAGTTGTAATAAATAATTTACATCCAGGAGTATATTTAATTAAAATTACAGATAGTAATTGCAACTCAAAAATAGTAAACGTACCTATTGGAAACCCTAATTCATTTGCTATTAATATTAATCATACTAACGTTACAGGATGCCATAATAGCTTAAACGGATCGGCTTTAGTTTCGGTAAGCGGTGGTGTAAGCCCATATCATTATCAATGGGATGATGTTAATTCGACTCAGATTTCCAGCATTTCAAATGTTGGTTTTGGCACTTACAATGTTACTGTAACAGATAATAATGGTTGCACATCAGCTGGCTTTACCAATATCAGTGCTCCAGTAAAAATATACCTAAGCATTTTATCGTTAACAAATGTTTCTTGTCATGGAGGTAATAATGGTACTGCAACCGCAACGGTCCTTGGTGGAACATCTTCTTATTCATATTCATGGAACACGACACCAATACAGACTGCTGCGCAGTCAACTGGCTTAACTGCTGGTTTATATTTATGCACAGTCACAGATGCTAACGGATGTACTGAAAGTATTTCAGTTACTATTGCGGAGTCACCTACTTTATTAGCAACTCCTTATGCTTCACACAACACCTGTATTGGAAGTTCTAATGCTTGTGTAAATGCTAATCCATCAGGCGGAACAATGCCGTATAATTATTCGTGGAACACAATTCCTGTTCAGAACACTTCGCACATATGCAATCTCAACAATGGAACATATAATGTGACTGTTACAGATAATAATGGATGCACAAATGCAAGTTCTGTTGCAGTAACTACTTCAGGAATTTGCTGTGGTAATTTTGCAAATTCACTTCCTCAGACTATAAACACAATAAACATAATTTCAGGCACAAACTACTCTGATGGTTTAAATCTTATATTTCATCATGAAGTGAGTTCGAATTGCATTTTAAATAATAATATTATTGAGATGGAAGCGGGTCAATATATTATTGTGCACGCACCTTTCACTCTTACATTAAACGGTTGTTCTATAAAGTCATGTGGAAAAATGTGGAAAGGAATTGTTCTTGAAGATGGCGCAAACATCATTCTTAACAACTCATTTATTTATGATGCTGAGAGTGCCATACATGTTATGGGTACTGGTGACTTGCAAATAAGCCAATCTCATTTTATTAATAATAATGTAGGAATTTTATACGAACCTTTCAATACACATTCCGGTATTTTTAGCATTGACCAAACAGAATTTAAAGGGACCGGAGTAATGAAAGGGCAATATCATAATCAAACAACTGTAATTGGAACTCTTCCTCAGGCAGGAATAATATTAAATAATTTCGATGTAAATCTTTCTAGTACAAGTAATCCGAATGTTTTTCAGCGGATGAATAGCGGCTTCGTAATTTATGACGGAACAGTTAATGTCAATAATGCCCGGTTTATTGACATTCAACCAGATCCGTTAATCCCTGGGAATGATTTTGATGGATGTGGAGTATATGCTAGTGAACCATTCTCTGTAGGAAACTCTCTTGCATTTCAGGGGTTTTCGTATCCGTATACAAATTTGAATTTTGAAGGATGTGCTACTGGCATTCGAGCGGAGGAAATTAATATTAATATTTCTGATTGCAATATGGGTGCAAGCAGTATTCATGACATGGAGACAGGTATTCATTTTTTATACGGAAATACTCTTTCTTTGTATATCGCAAACAATTCGATAAATGCCACCAGATTTGGTATTAATATGGAACAATTGGATGGGGCCAATGAAGTTACTGTTACCGGAAATTCAATTGGAATTGGAAATGTAAATTCCGGAGTTCCTGTATCCGGAATTCGATTGAGTAACTGGGGAGGGGGCATCAATTTTCATGGAGCAAATCCAAAATATAATATTTATCACAATTATATTCATCTATATAATAATGTCGATAATGGTATAGAATTTCTGAACGTAAATAATTTTAATTTAATTGACAATCATATTTATCCATCTAATAATAACCTTCAAGGCAAAGGAATTTCGCTTTCCGCGTCGCACCAGAATGAAATAAGCTGCAATTCTGTTGAGAGCACAGATCCACATTATCCAAATAACAACCAGGCAGGCATCTTTGCCACTAAATCAAGTGAAAATAGGTATGGTTGTAATATTGTTGATAACACGTATAATGGCTTCCTTTTTTCAGAATCTTGTCCGAATAGCGAAATTTTTGGAAATACAATTAAGAATCATACTGTCGGAATACACTTGAATCAACTTTGCGTGATTGGCCAGCAACCACTGGTATTCCCAGGTTCAAGTCTTCCAGGAAATATATGGGATGGTAGTTGCAGCCAATGGGATGCATTGAATGAGAATACCACTTTTGATCGTTATTATTATAATAACACAACACCTTCAACTTATTGGCAGATGGGACCTCAGACGTTCTATCTTCCTAGTTGGTTTTGGTTTTGGCCAGACAGAAATTTTGAATGTGGCCCATATAATGTAATTGGCTCCTATAATCCTAATCCATATTGCGGCAATGGAACACCTGATTTTGTTGGGGGTTCTGATGGAAGATCGCTTGATGAGAAAATTGCCAATGATTCACTTCAGTTTAGCAGTTTTAATTTTGAAATGACTTGGAGCCTTAAAAAGTATCTATTCGAAAAACTCAAGTTTAATCAAAGTCTCTTTTTAAGCGACAGTACATTTGTTCAATTCTACGATTCAATCCTGAATACTGTAATTAAAAAATTTGGGGATATTAAAGAGAAAGAAAGTGAATTTTTCGAACAAGATTCTCTTACTTCATCAATTGTAATGCAAAAAACTTTAGCAATAAAAAATGACCTTGCACAAATTAAAGTTGAAACCGAGTTATTGAAAAATACAAATATTACAGCAATTGCAATCCAAACTATTAAACTCGATATTTCCACATTACAGGCAGATATATTAACCTTAAAAAATGAAATCGCTCTTATTTTGTCACAACTAAATTCAGGTAAATTGGTAGTTGCAGGCCAGACTAATTCAATCATTCAAAGCATTACAACTTCTGAAACAATTGAAGAAAATCTGAAAAGTATAAATGAGAGTTACTATACTTCATTTGCTCAGGGCAATAGAAATTTTTCTGCAACACAAGTAACTCTTTGGCAGCAAATCGCTGAACAATGTCCCGTTTCTGGAGGAGAAGCCGTTTTTAAAGCTAGAGGTCTGTATGCACTTGTAAATCCTAATATTAAATACAATGATCTTCTTACTTGTTTACAACAGGGAATATTATACAAAAAATCCCAAAGCAAGCCACTAAGTAATTCCTTTAATTTATTTCCTAATCCAACTGGCAATTCATTTACTTTTTATTTTCTGAATGAAGATCCGAATAGCGTGCTAAAAATTTTTGATGAATTCGGTCGAATAATAAAGATCGTTAATGTTGGCTTACATCGCTTGTCAATTGAGGTGGATGTTTCTAAATTGAATCCTGGGATTTATCATGTTGAATTTATACAAGATGATTCGATAACATTTAAAAATAAGTTAGTAATAATATAATAATTTAATTTTATTATTATGAGAACCTATATAATTTGGTTTGTTTTAATATTGCCTACCCAATTTTTTGGTCAAGGGATAAGTAATCTTTGGTGTATGGGTTACGGAAATCAGGCTGGCCCACCAGTCGGTGGATTTGACATGAATTTTATTTCCGGAAATTTAAATATTGCTATTGTAAATCGTCAAATTAATTACGGTGACGTTTCAGCCTCAATATGCGATAGCAATGGTCAAATGCTTTTTAGCAGTAATGGCGTTTATGTAGCAAATGCTAATGGAGATTCTATGTTAAATGGTACAGGGCTTAGTCCAAGTTATTATACAAATCAGGTAGGAGGGAATGGATTGTTTATTCCTCAGTCTGTAATTATTATTCCGAAACCAGGAAGTTTAACCAATTACTATTTAATACATGGAACTTGCGATGATAGTGTTCAGTTTGCCTATCATATTTATTATTCAGAAATAGATATGAGCTTAGATGGAGGATTGGGTGCAATGGTTTCTAAGAATATTATTTTATTGAACGATACACTGGTTGCTGGAAGGATAACTACCCTAAAGCATGGTAATGGGAGGGACTGGTGGCTTACATTTCATCAGGCTAAATCGAATAAATATTATCTATACCTGATTGATCCTGCAGGAATCAGTTTTAATCGATCGGATACCATTGGCGATATAAGAACTCATGGAAATGGACAGTCTTGCTTCTCATCAGATGGAAATAAATTCGCCATGTACGATCCAAAAAATGATCTTGACATAATGGATTTTGACAGGTGTACTGGAATATTCAGTAACTGTGTTCATGTACCAATTAATGATAGCGCTGCAGGAGGTGGTGTCGCGTTTTCGAGTAATTCAAAAGCACTTTATGTTTCATCCACAAAGTATGTTTATCAGTTTAAAATGGATGCTACCAATGTTGCTTTGTCAAAAACAACTGTGGCTGTTTGGGATACAAATTATTCACCTTCTCCACCAGCCGCGACAACCTTTTATTTATTACATCTTGCACCAGATAGTAAAATATATATCAACTGCACAAATAGTACCTTGGATATGCATGTCATCGATTATCCTGATAGTATCGGCTTGTCCTGCCATGTTTGTCAGCATTGTATTCATCTTCCAAGATATAATGGACCAATGGTCAATCATCCAAACCATTTTCTTGGGGCAGAGCATGGTTCAATCTGTGATAGTCTGACAAGCGGTGTTTCAAATATAATATCCCTATGGCATTCGTTTTATTTATTTCCAAATCCTACAAAAAATAATTTATACCTGACTCAATCTAATATGGAATTCATCAAATCTCTAGATGTATTTAATTCGATTGGTCAGAATCAGGGTGTTAATTATACTTCGATCAAAAACGGTGAATATATGGAATTGAATACTACATCACTTTCATCTGGAATTTATTTTTTGAAGATTCTTACTGATAAACAAAAAGTCGTAAAACGATTTGTAAAAGAATGAGAAACGCTCCAAAATTGTTTCGCTCAAACTGTGAAACTTTCACAATAGTATCACAACATAATTCC
>JAYURB010000667.1:0-2219 GCA_043756425.1 Bacteroidota bacterium | reverse complement strand
GGCCGGCAAAGATAGAAATATGATGTTTTTAAGCAAAAGATATTGAAAGTTTCTTTTTTTATTTTTTTCCCCGCGATTAGTAGTAAAAAGAAGACTTCCAATACGTTGTATTATTTAGCTTATCGGTTACTTTAATTTCAATCGTATGCTCGGCATTTCCAAGGTATGGATCGACATTAGCGGATAACATGTCGTCTTTCTTGTCAAACTCAAATAAACACCAGTTCCCGTCAATTTTTCCACTATAACTTTTAATACCTCCGAATTCATCTTTAATTTTTATCATAACCTTGCCTCCATACATTCCATCCATATCTGCAGGTGTATAATACTTTTCTACCTTCGGAGTTACTGTATCAAGTACTAATGCATAATTGCCGAATCGTTTGTTTTCTACAGTAAAAAAATCTTCTTTCCATTGGCCTAAGATTGAAGTTGTTTGACCGAAATAATCTGTGTAAAGCACTAATGCCTTGGCTTTTAAGCTGTCGGCAAGGGTATGATTGGGTTTTATTTTTACTGTAATTGGTGTTTGTACTGCCTCACCAAAATCCCCAACCTGGTATATATCCGATAGATAATCGACTTCTAACTGACTGTTGAATTGGTAATAGCAATCTTGATAGACAGCATCGGGAGGGATAATGACTTCAATTCTCGGTTTTCGAACAATCAGACCTTTGGCTCTTGTTACGGGCATTTCATTTTCTGCAGGAACAAGGTATTTAGTATCCCTAAGTGATAGATCAGATCGTACTTTGAAATTTATTTCAGAGGTATTCCTGTTGAAATCCATAACAACTATTCTGATCTTATGACTGGCGCCATCAGTTAATGTGAAATAACCTGTCTGGTTTGAGTCACCGTAAAATTTCAAGTGCTGATTTCCCGGCAGATTATGACAACGTTGAATGGAAAGACCCTCTTTTGCCGCTGATGAATAGTCTATATGTGCATTAATATCCCTGGTGTTTGCAAAATTAAATCTGTCAAACTTCCAGGAATATGAAAGTTTATCGTCTACAAACAATTGAGCGCCATAGATTCCTAAGGAGGCCTGAGAATTTTCTTCCTCAATAAGTTGATTGTCTATTGCTTCTATGCCAAAACCAATCGTTCCATATACAATTGGAATATTTTCAGTCTCCAGTCTGTATTTTTTATTTTCTGAAACCGTTACTTCATAGGTCAGAGCTGTATCCGTTTCTTCAAGTATTCCATTACCTCGAACAGGAAAAATTTTAATCCTTTGTATAATTGGTGCTATGCTGTCCTTAATGCTAAAACCAAAGAGAAGCGGATTTATAGTTTCCTCTGTTTCTTTATCGCGTATTTCAAAATGTAAATGTGGATTGGTTGCACTACCTGTACTTCCGCTATAACCAATTACTTCTCCTTTTTTGAAAATAAATTGGCTGACTACAGGATTCTCATCAAGTTCAAAAACCTGCCTTTGTTTTTGAATTGAATCAACAAACTCATTTAAAGCTGAGTTGAATTTCTGCATGTGTCCATATACAGTTACAAACCCATTGGAGTGGGTGATATATAAGGCTTTACCATAACCATCAGAGGCTATTTTTACTCTAGAAACATAACCATCTGCAGCGGCCATAATTGGATACCCTTCTTCGTCATTTCCGGTTCGAAGATCCAATCCCGAATGAAAATGATTGTCCCGAATTTCACAAAATGTCCCTGTAATTACCAAAGGAGGATCTACCGGAGGACTAAAATAATTTGCAGGGTAGTTTTGAGTATATCCGGCATAACCCATTAAAAAAAAGCAGATAAGGCTTCCTAATTGTCTTTTCATAAAGGCAAAGAAAGTAAGAAAAAATGAGATTTTACTTAGTAATTAGTACTTGGTACTTAGTACTAAAAGTAAGAGCCGTTGATTTCTCTCAACGGCTCCACCACACGAAAAACACGAACACAAAAAACTAACGTAAATTTAACGAGCATAAAGCACATAAATTTGATTTTGTGTAATAGTTACATTTTAATGACAATGATCATTTAAGGAATGGGTTTTTGGAGTAATTTTTAAGTGAATTAATTTATCTTTGTGAAAAATAACTTTAGTTTATGCAAAAGATTTCTCTCGGCATTGGTTCAAGGGTAAGACATCCTCAGTTTGGTGAAGGCGTCGTCATTCAAATCAAGCCTGAAGATTATATGATTACTTTCATGCAACATGGTTTGCGTGAAATAGAAAG
>JAYURB010000666.1:0-2221 GCA_043756425.1 Bacteroidota bacterium | reverse complement strand
TTGCCTTCCTTGCCGAAGAACGGCGAGTTGTTGATGGTGAACAGCATGTTCATCGTCGGCTCGTCGATGCTGATGCGCTCCAATTGCTCGGGGTTGTCGGCATCAGCCAGCGTGTCACCAATGTCGAAGCCTTCGATACCCGACACGGCGCAGATTTCGCCGCTGCTCACTTCGTCCACTTTCACGCGGCCGAGGCCTTCAAATACGTGCAGCTCGCGGATTTTAAACAAACTTAGTGTAATCAGTATGAGAAGGGAAATCCCGGTTTTACTTTCAAATGATTTTCCGGAACAGTGATAGTAGGATGTGGTTTTTTGGTTTTTCATTTTACTTCTATTAACTGTAAGTTTTTGGCTGAAATAATTTTTATACTATTGAGAAGAATGTATTGTTACTAAGTGATTTAATATTCATTCTGACTTTTGACCTTACGGATAATGTTTTAGCCCTAAAGGAAAATATTTGTTTCAGGCAATTTTATTATTTGGGAGATTTTATCCGATAATTTCTTCAAAAGGTGCTTTCTCTTAAAAGGTTACGTTTGAAAGGGTACTATAAAAAAGAAATAGTAAATTTGTTTTTTTAAATCTAAAAAGATGCCTCAATATCATTCCTTAGGTAGCATTCCCCATAAACGTCATACCCAGCACAGAAAACCTGACGGTACCCTTTATTCAGAAGAGCTGGTATCTACCCATGGTTTTTCGAATGTATATTCGCTCATATATCATTGTTACCCGCCTACAATGATAAAAGAAGTGGAAAAACCATTTTCCGTCGAACCCAAAATTGCTTTTGAACGATCATTAAAACATCAGAGTTTTGAAGGCTTTCACGTAAAGCCGGAAGATGATTTTATTAAGAGTCGAATTCCGGTTTTGGTTAACAATGATGTACATATTTCATTAGCAGCCCCACGCAATTCCTTTAAGGATTACTATTATAAAAATGCTGACGCCGATGAAGTTATTTTTATACACGAAGGAAACGGAACACTTAAAACAATTTATGGCTCTCTTGATTTCAGCTATGGTGATTATTTGGTTGTTCCCAGGGGAACGATTTATCAGATGAGTTTTGCTTCATCGGTTAATCGTTTATTTATTGTTGAATCGTTTACTGCAATTGAATTTCCAAAACGTTACAGAAATGAATACGGGCAGTTTGAAGAGCATGCACCGTTCTGTGAAAGAGACATTCGCAGACCTGTTAATTTAGAGACGCATGATGAGCGGGGAGAATTCAGGATAATGATTAAAAAGCAGGGCATGATTTATCCGTATATCTATGATTCGCATCCATTCGATGCCATTGGTTGGGACGGAAATTTTTATCCTTTTGCATTATCCATTCATGATTTTGAACCAATCACCGGACGAATTCACATGCCGCCACCGATTCATCAGACATTTGAAGCAAGGAATTTTGTAATATGTTCTTTTGTTCCGAGAATGTATGATTATCATCCGCTGGGAATTCCTGTTCCATATAACCACAGCAACATTGATTCCGATGAAGTGCTTTATTATGTTGATGGAGATTTTATGAGCAGAAAAAAAGTAACCAGAGGAATGATTACGCTTCATCCCGGAGGAATTCCACACGGACCGCATCCGGGAACGGTTGAAAAAAGTTTAGGGCAGAAAGAAACGAAAGAGTTAGCGGTTATGGTTGACACTTTTAGGCCTTTGATGATTACCAAGGAGGCTTTAGAGATTATGTCGGATGATTATTATAAGTCTTGGTTGGAGTAGTTTATTTTTCAAATTCATGATTTTTTTAAAAACTTTATTTTAACTTAGGAGAATGAAGGAGAAAAAAGAAAATAACAAAGCGGAAGAACCATTTCAGAATTACGATAAAATTTCTGATTATAAAGTCGTTCATTCATTTTCTTCAATCGGTGAGCAGGAACAAGATAATTACAAGTTTCTTGCAAACCTTTCCGCAGAGCAGCATTTACAAAATGCAACTTCGCTTATTAAACGAATTTTTGCTGAAGATTTAAAAAAGAATCCCAAGCTGGGTACAATTCTAATCATAGATTGAGAATGGATTTATTTCTTGAGGAGCATAAAATTTTTCTATTCCTTAAAACATAAATCGATTCAGGAAAAATGAATAGTATTTGGTAATTTTAGTAGCTCCCCCCGTTTCATTAAAATTAAAAATATAGGCTCTGATTATTTTTAAGTTTTAGACACTAGTTTTTTTTTCCAGC
>JAYURB010000665.1:0-13060 GCA_043756425.1 Bacteroidota bacterium | reverse complement strand
ATGCGTTTCATTTTAGGGAACGAATGTAATGAAGATAATTAATGGATTATTTTAAATTTTCAAATCTTGTGTTTTTTTAAAAAATTGTTTTTTAATTAGATTAGAATTTGATACTATCAAAGATATAATAATATTTCAATCAAAAAACAATTTTTTAAAAAAACACAAGATTTGAAAATTTAAAATAATCCATTAATTATCTTCATTACATTCGTTCCCTAAAATGAAACGCATTATCAATATTTTACAATAGTGTTGAAAAAATTCAAATCCAAATACTTCACCGGCTTAACAAAAAACACCTACCTCCTTACCTTAGCCTCTTTCTTTTCAGATGTATCGACGGAAATGCTCTACCCTGTTTTGCCGATTTATCTGACACAGTATGCAGGCGCAAGCGGCGGCATCATCGGGCTTATTGAAGGTGTTGCTACAGCCATTCAAAATATTATACAGGGATTTTCAGGATACTTTTCCGATAAATGGAAAAACAGAAAACATATTGCTTTGTTTGGATTTTGTCTTTCAGCAATATCCAAACCTTTAATTGGATTAACTTCTTCGTGGCAAACAACATTGTTGGCCCGATCGTCAGACAGACTTGGGTCAGGAATACGTTCTGCTCCGCGCGATGCTCTTGTTGCTGATTCTGCAGAGGAAAAACACAAAGGCAAAGCTTTCGGATTGGAAGGATTTGGTGATAATGCAGGTGCTTTCCTGGGACCGGTTATTACACTATTTTTATTTTTCTATCTCGCTATTGACATTCATTCCATATTTTTTCTTGCGTTTATACCCGGAGCCTTGGCTGTTTCAATGATCTTTTTTGTTACGGATAAAAAGAAAATTGAAAAAAAAACCGAATCTACTATTTACGGCTTACGTCAGTTTCCAAAAGCGTATTGGAAATATCTATTTGTAACCATTCTTTTTGGACTTGGCAATTCAAGCAATCTGTTCCTCATCTTACAGATAAGAGAAAATGGTTTGTCATTGATTTCGACTGTGGGCGTTTATGCTCTTTTTAACCTTGTCGCTGCTCTATTTTCTTATCCGGCCGGACATTGGTCAGATAAAATAGGAAGAAAGCCCCTACTCCTGCTTGCTTTCGTAATCTTCTTTATTACTTACTCAGGGTTTGCGTATACAACAAACATATACTTATTTGGAGTCTTGTTTGTCTTTTATGGTCTTTTCCAGGGAGCCTTCCGTGCAGTGGGAAAAAGTTTTGCCACTGATTTCATCCCAAAAGAATTTCGGGCCAGCGCTGTTGGCTGGTACTCCACTGCAGTAGGAATAGCAAGTTTATTTGCCAGCATCCTTGCCGGTCAGTTGTGGGATCATGTAAGTCATGCTTCCGTTTTTATTTTGGGAGCTGCTTCATCATTAATTGGAATTATCTCTTTAGTAATCCTGGTTCCAAATAACAGACAAAAATAAATTATTGCTACTCCGAAAATGCAGAGCATCCTTTAGCAATACTTTCCTCACCCTATAAATGTGCCGAGACGTCATCTCGCAGAGACCCTTTAGAAAATTAGCTTACTAGTTTCGTTTATTATTTTTCTTATAATTATTGTGAAAAGATTATATACCACAAACGCTATATAAATTCATTACTCAGGAATATTTCGTTGCCGCGGATGTTTTGTCCCTACGGGACTGATTGGAGGGGTATGGAGCTGTGCTTACTGAGATTTCGTACCTGACGGGAAGGAGTGAGTTTGTATTGTTCTGGTTACCGAGATTTTGTCCCTACGGGACTGATTGGAGGGGTATGGAGCTGTACTTACAGAGATTTCGTACCTGACGGGATGGAGTGAGTTTGCATTGTTCTGGTTACCGAGATTTTGTCCCTACGGGACTGATGGGGGTTTATGGATCTGTACTTAGTGAGATTTCGTACCTAACGGGAAGGAGTGAGTTTGCATTGTTCTGTTACCGAGATTTTGTCCCTACGGGACTGATTGGGTTTGTATATATATGTACTTACTGTGATTTTGTACCTAAAGGAACTAGGTGGGTTTGTAGGGATCCAGTCTTACCGAGATTACTTCCCTAACGGGACTGAGTGAATTTGTATAGATCTGCTCCATCATAAAAAAACCTCAGCTGTCTGAAATAATTCAGGTATATTACTATCCCAGCCGTACACCTCCTTTATTTTATCTTTCAATCCATCGAGTCCTTCTTTTTCTCCATGAACAAGAAAAATATATTCAGGTTTGCTTTTAAGTGATGACATCCATTTAATAAGCTCGCCCTGGTCTGCATGAGCTGAAAGGCCGTTTATGTTTTCAATAGATGCTTTAACAGTATAATATTTTCCTTGTAGTTTTATTTTTTCAGCGCCTTCAAGCAGACTTCTTCCACGAGTTCCATCTGCCTGGTATCCAACTAACATAATAGTCGCATTTGCATCGCCAAGCCCATACTTAAAATAGGTAAGCACACGTCCTCCGGAAGCCATGCCGCTTCCTGCAATAACAATCTTTGCCTGCTGACTTTTAGCCAGGTTGAAGGTTTCCTGGACGGTTTGAACAGAAATAAAATGGGTAAACATTTCCCTGCAATCA
Organism: Bacteroidota bacterium; assembly: GCA_043756425.1. Classification (GTDB taxonomy): domain Bacteria; phylum Bacteroidota; class Bacteroidia; order AKYH767-A; family 2013-40CM-41-45; genus JADKIH01. Next base: position 10,484 of record JAYURB010000665.1, on the reverse strand, counting down.
TCAGCAGATAGTTTATGCCATTTGAGGTTGCGAAGAAAAACATCTGTTACATTTTTACCCATTGGACTGTCAAGGTAAATAGGAATATCCGGGATTGAATTATTCTTTCTGAGCTGCCATAAAATATACATGAGCAATTGTGTCCGTTCAACAGCAAAACTTGGAATAATGATTGTGCCTTTTGTCTGAGCAGCATTTTTTATTATTCGTGTTAGTTCTTCCATTGCATCTTTTTTATGAAGTCTGTTTCCATAAGTAGACTCGATAAAAAGCACATTTGCCTGTTCAGGTCTTTCCGGAGTTAACATAAGAGGATCTTGCTCCCTGCCAATATCACCGGAAAAAACAAAAACTTTATCTTTAACTTTCAATTCAATAAAAGTAGCTCCAATAATATGACCGTTGTAACGAAAACGAAACTTGACATTTTCAAACAAGTCAATCCACTCGTTCAAAGGCTTTGGATTAAAATGCGGCATGGTATCCTGAACATTTTTTAAATCATATAAAGGCAAAGCGGGTTTATGTTTTGAGTACCCTTCTTCACTCGCCTGTCGCGCATCTTCTTCCTGTATCCTTGCACTGTCTTCCAGAATAATTTTAGCAATCTCTTGTGTAGGCTCTGTTGAAAATATTTTTCCTGCAAAACCTTCTTTTACCAACAAGGGCAAATATCCTACGTGATCGAGGTGACCATGGGTCAACAAAACAAATTCTATGGAAGAAGCATCTATGGGAAGTTTGTCCCAATTTTTTAATCTAAGCTCTTTCAAACCTTGAAACAGTCCGCAGTCGATTAATACCTTTCTTCCTGAAATTGTTAATAGAAATTTCGATCCTGTTACAGTACCTGCTGCTCCAAGAAATTGAATAGTAACGGATGTTTGTGCAGATGCCATAAAAAATATTATTAAAGTAACACTACCGTTTCAACGTATAAGATACTCCCTTAAAAATTGAACGTACTTCATTCATAATTAAATTAATTCTTGATTCAGAAACAGACAAGGAAGAAAGTACAGAAGGATCATTGTTTATTTCCTGGCACAAAACGATTTTTTTATCGAGTAATTTTTGTTTTTCCGACTTAGTTAAAGTAGTCAGACAAGTGAGCGGATACAAACCCGATGAATCAATTTGATCACGCAAACTTTCATTGTGCGGAAAGTCCCATCCAACCAAATGAAGATTCTCGCACAAACCGTATTGAATTGCATCAGCAGTAAATTTAGTATTGGTTACAACCCAACCCTGATGAAACGTCGATCCGTTTCCGGGAACTTCAATCCACTTCTTCTCTACATCTTTAAACCTGGAATGAATATAAAGTGGAATCTTCACATCACAATTTATTCCGGTAGCATTGTGAAATTTACATTCAATCATAAACTTCATATTGCCTTTCTCGGCAATAACATCAATTTCATGATTGACACAATTACCTTTTACAATTTCTCCAACTTTAACAGTATATCCCTGATACTTTAATATTTCAGCAAAATATTTTTCGAAAGGAAAGCCTGTGGGCCCAAGTTCCATAATGGCGTTTTTCAATTTATATTTAGCTGCCTGGGGTTTAGAAAATTTCTTTAGAAGCTTAAAGGCAAGCTGATAAATTTGTTTTGTTGACATTCCTTCGTAAAGCTGTTCTTGAATTTCCGATATAACATTTTCAGCAATTTCTTCTGATGCTCCTGAACGCAGAAGCGACTCTCGCAGCTTGGAAGTTGAAAAAGGAACAAGTACTCCTGAAGCCTTTTTTATATTTGTACTCATAAGTAATGCAAATTTGGTAAATAACTGAGTACTTTCATATCTATTTCAATTAAATTTAGATAAATTTACAAATGGTTAAATTTGCCGACGAAAATATTATGCCCGTTGAAATGAAGGACCAGGAAAGAATGGAAGCCCTTTTTCTTTACGCTACAGAAGGAATTGTAGTCGTAGATGATAAAGGTGAAATTTTGCGTATAAACCCCAGTACAGAAAAACTATTTGGTTATGAAAAAAAAGAAGTAGTAGGAAAAAAAGTTGAGGTTCTTGTACCGTCACGTTACTTAAAGTCACATACTGAACACCGCCAGAATTATAACCATAATCCGCATGCCAGATCGATGGGTCTCGGCCTTGATCTTTTTGGAAGGAAAAAAGACGGAACAGAATTCCCAATTGAAATAAGCTTAAGCCCTTATTCAACACCTGAAGGTAAATTCATTTTCGCTTTCATTGTTGACATCAGTTTAAGAAAAATGGCTGAAGAAAGACTTAAAAATTATTCCTCAGAATTGGAAAAACAAGTTAAAAACAGGACATTAATTCTTGAAGAAGCCATTGTTGAACTTAAAAAAATAAAAAAAGAATTGAACGATTCTCTGGAGAAAGAAAGGGAATTAAATGAATTGAAATCCCGTTTCGTCTCCATGGCATCACATGAGTTCCGAACTCCTCTTGCTACAATTCTCTCTTCATTATCGCTTGTTACCAAGTATGGTGAACTCAATGAAAAAGAAAAACAAAACAAACATATTGCCCGAATTAAAACTTCAGTATCCGATCTAACCGATATCTTAAATGATTTCCTTTCTGTAAGTAAGCTTGAAGAAGGAAAAATGGAATGTAAGCCTGAACATTTTAATCTTCCCGAATTCATAACTGAAATAGTGTCTAACCTGCAGCCCTTAACAAAAAATAATCAAAAGATTAATTATAATCATTCGGGCAAAAGAGAAGTTTTTCTTGACAAAATTTTTCTAAAAAATATTTTATTCAATCTTGTCTCCAATGCACAGAAGTTTTCCCCGGAGGGAAAGTCCATTAATATATTGTCATGGTTTTCCGGTTCAGAACTTACACTGGAAGTGGAAGATCAAGGAATTGGAATTTCTATTGAAGACCAAAAACATTTATTCCAACGATTTTTCAGAGGACATAATGTCTCCCATATACAAGGTACAGGCCTTGGGTTAAATATTGTTGCCAAATATGTCGAATTAATGAATGGCTCAATCGAATTTGAAAGTATTGAAGGAAAAGGAACTACATTTACCATTAAATTTATCCAATGAAGAAAATTCTATTAATTGAAGACAACACTGAAATGCGTGAGAATACTGCAGAGATTCTTGAACTTGCCAATTACAGTGTCTTTACAGCAAAAAATGGAAAAGAAGGAGTTGAAATTGCTCAAAAAGAAAATCCTGATTTAATCATTTGTGACATAATGATGCCTGTACTTGATGGCTATGGTGTGCTGCACATGCTTTCTAAAAATGAAAAAACATCTGGCATACCCTTTATTTTCCTTACTGCAAAAGCGGAGCGTTCCGATATGAGAAAAGGCATGGAAATGGGCGCCGACGACTATTTAACAAAACCCTTTGACGATATTGAACTTCTCAATGCCATTGAAAGCCGTTTGAAGAAAAACGATGCTATTAAAATAGAGTTTTCTAAAAGCCTTGATGGCCTTAATGAATTTATGTCAAATGCTAAAGGACTTGAAAGCCTGAAGCAATTGTCTTCCGAAAGAGAAATTCGAAAGTATGCTAAAAAAGAAAATATTTACAAAGAAGGTAATTTTCCAAAAGGGATTTTCTTTATCAATAAAGGAAAAGTAAAGTCATATAAAACACATGACCTTGGGAAAGAGCTAATAACAGGACTTCACAAAGAAGGTGATTTTTTCGGCTACCTGGCTTTAATGGATGAAACAGAATACAATGATTCAGCAGAAGCTTTGGATGAAAGTGAAATTTGTTTTATTCCCAAAGAAGATTTCTTTTCACTGGTTTATAATAATGCTGAAGTTTCAAGGAAGTTCATCAAAATACTTTCCGATAATCTGACTGATAGAGAAGACCAACTTCTTAAGCTGGCTTATAATTCCGTAAGAAAACGCGTTGCTGAAGCTTTAATAAGTCTTCAAAATCGTTATAAGAAAGAAAATGAAAAGCTCTTCAGTATAAATATTTCACGCGAAGATATTGCAAATCTTGCCGGCACAGCGACTGAAACAACCATTCGCACGCTTAGCGATTTCAAGGATGAAAAGTTAATAGAAATTAAAGGTGGCACCATTTCTATTATTGACTTTGACAAACTTATTCACCTTAGAAACTAGCCATAGAATAAGCTATCTTTAGTTGAAAGTCACCCAAACAAAATAAAAGTACCCTTTTCGCACTTGGCGGTTTACCTGAGTGGACTTTGCGGTTAAACACGACATTAAATAATTTATTATAATTTTTTCAAAGAATAAACCATATAACCTCCGGCTTAAATTAAGAATTGCAATTCCATTTTGTATTAAAAAGAAGCGTTCCAATTTTAACCACAGTGAACAATATAGTTAAACACAAGCACAGTTAAATTTTTAACATTTTGACCCTTTCCGCAAGGCTGATCTTTATCATTTATTTTTGTGATATTCCTCATAATCGATATTTTTTGAAACTTTTATTATTGCCAAATGCTATTAATAAATAGTTTGTTGCATTTACAATGACGATTACCGTAAACGATAAAAAGAAGATTTTCGAAATTCAAAAAGAATTCAACGACCTTTTTCCCTATTTGCAAATACAATTCTTCACAAAGCCGCATAAACCGGGAGGTCTGTCACCTAAAAACCAAATGGTCGATACACAAAAAAGCTTAGGCGGATGCCGCACCATTCATAACAAAGGATCAATAATAATAAGCCCCATTCAGTCTGTAAAAACACTTGAACAAAGTTTTCAAAATGTATTTGGGCTCTCTGTTCAGGTTTTCAGGAAGTCAGGGAAGGCATGGCTGGAAACAAATGTTACTGACGACTGGACACTTGAAGAACAAAACAAAGAAGGTCAGGCACTCTCTCGGATCGTAAAAAAAGACAGACCCGATGATTTTCACCTTTCGGAAGATTAAAATATTTATATAATCAAAATAACATGGAAACAATTACTCAAATTCACACCTTTGATGTAAACCTCAATTGGGACAATAAAACAGCGAATGGAATTGCTTCATCCGGCGTTCGTACACCGATGATATTTGGCCCGCCGCCTGAATTTGGCGGAACCGCTGTAACGTGGTCTCCTGAGCATCTGCTGGCAACCTCTGTTGCTTCCTGCTACATGACAACATTGATTCACTTTTCAAAATTACTCAAAGTCAATATTCTTAATTTCAGCATTAGTTGCAAGGTCGAGTTCACTAAAAAAGAAATCGGATTTGAAGCTAGTAGGTTTACCCTTAACCCTATTATTCGACTTCAACACGATCCCGGACAATCTGTACTTGAAAAGCTTCTTGCAAAAGCCAAAAAATACTGTTTTATCAGCAATTCTATTAAAGGTGAAGTTTTGGTAAACCCTACAATTGCTAATGATTAATCTAATTGTAATTAGCAGCAGGAAATGAACATAAAAAAGAACGCTGATGTTACAGAATTATTAAGTTGTTACCATTGCGGAAATGATTGTGACAATTCGCCGGTCCATTTTGATGATAAAATATTTTGCTGTCAGGGCTGCAGTCTGGTATACGATATTCTGAAAGAAAATAATCTGTGTACTTATTATAATTTCAACAACAGCCCGGGCACATCTCAAAAAAAGTCAACTTATAAAGAGCAATTCGCTTACCTCGACGATGAAATAATTAAAAATAAACTCGTTCGATTTACCAATGGAAAAATAACTTCTATTACATTCTATTTACCGCAGATTCATTGCAGCAGCTGTATCTGGCTTTTAGAAAATTTAAATAGGATCAATTCGGCAATAATTAAATCGCTTGTTAATTTCAACAGAAAAGAAGCTACCCTGACCTATATAGAAGAAATAGTTACGCTGCGTCAGTTGGTTGAAATGCTTTCTATGATCGGTTACGAGCCTTCTATTAACCTTAACGACAGTGAGGAAAAAAAGAACTCCGGTGATAAAAAAACTACTGCTTATAAAATATGAATAGCCGGATTTTGTTTTGGCAATATTATGCTTTTCAGTTTCCCTGAATATTTTTCTTCCGGCAGCTACACCGGTGATGGATTTAAAGGAGTTTTCAGCTATCTAAATTTTGCCCTATCACTGCCGGTTTTCATTTATTGCAGCAGTCAGTTTTTCAATTCAGCAGCCAACAGTTTAAAACAAAAATTTCTCAATATTGATGTTCCAATAGCTTTGGGAATTCTTGTAATGTTTCTGAGAAGTTCTTATGAAATAATCAGCGGTACGGGAGCCGGTTATATGGACACTATGGCAGGGCTTGTTTTCTTTATGCTCATTGGAAGGGCTTTTCAGAATAAAACTTATGAAACCATTTCTTTCGAGCGGGATTATAAATCTTTCTTTCCTATATCGGTTATGATTAAAAAGAATAATAATGAAACGTCAATTCCCGTATCTGATCTTGAAATTGGGAACAGGATTATTATTCGGAATGAAGAACTCATTCCTGCTGATTCAGTTTTGATAAAAGGTGATGCCAATATAGACTACAGCTTTGTTACAGGAGAGTCGATACCGGTTTTAGTAAGGGAAGGACAATTGATTTATGCCGGAGGAAAACAACTTGGAACTTCTCTGGAATTGGAGGTTGTAAAAAATGTATCCCAAAGTTACCTTACTCAACTTTGGAATAGCAGCGAATACAAAAACAAAAATGAAGAAAGTAGTTTCCGGCAGCTGGTTAACAGGATCAGTCACTATTTCACTATTGCCTTAATCGCAATTGCTTTGGCTTCACTTGGATGGTGGGTTTCTCAAAACGATTTGGCCAAAGGTCTGAATGCTTTTACGGCTGTATTGATAATTGCATGTCCTTGTGCTTTAGCAATCTCTTCTCCTTTTACCTTAGGAAACATACTTCGCAGTTTTGAAAGAAATAAGTTTTATTTGAAAAACTTTTCTGTCATTGAAAAGCTGGCTAAAGTAGATGCTATTGTTTTTGATAAAACAGGGACGCTTACAAAAACTAATTCTTCTCAAATCTCTTTCACCGGCGAAATTCTCAATCCCGAAGAAAAGAAAATGGTGCGGTCGCTCGTGCACCAGTCTTCTCATCCATTAAGCAGAATGCTTGATGAAAAACTAAAAGATGTTTCTACAATAAAACCTGAAAGCTATTATGAAATTCCGGGCAAAGGAATTCAAGGAAACGTTTATGATATTCCAATAAAAATTGGCTCTGCGGAATTTGTTGGAGCCAAAACCGACCTTGATACAAGATCGGTAAAAATATACGTTTCTCTTGATTCGAAAATCAGATGATATTTTTCCATAAATAATGAATATCGCCGGGGAATTGAAATCTTAGTCAATAATCTTAAGAAATCAGGATATGATTTAACAGTACTTTCCGGCGATCACGAGGGTGAAAAAAATAATCTGGAAACAATATTCGGAAGAGAAGTAAGCACTCATTTTAATCAAACTCCGGCTGATAAGCTTAGGTTTATTAAGGCATTACAGGCACAAAATAAAAATGTATTAATGATCGGCGATGGACTTAACGATGCAGGAGCCTTGAAGCAAAGTAATGTTGGAATTACCATTTCCGACAACATTAATAATTTTTCACCCGCCTGCGATGGAATCCTTAATGCTTCTTCATTTGATTCTCTCTCCGGAATTTTAAAAATTTCCAAAGCGAGTCACCGGATTATTCTGGGAAGCTTTGCCATTGCTCTCCTTTATAATATCGTTGGCTTATTCTACGCTGTTAGCGGCACCTTATCGCCTATTATTGCAGCTATACTTATGCCAATAAGCGCTGTAACAATTATATCCTTCACAACAGGCCTATCCAATTGGTATGCCCGAATAAAATTATGATAAATATCAGTTAAAATTTGATCAAGGTCATACCATGTATTCTTACTCAAAAATAGATTTGTCGCGTAATAAATCTTGAGCGTAATTATCCTATTAATAATATTCAGTTTGATACTGGCTCTTGGGTTTCTCATCGCTTTTATCTGGAGCGTCAGAAGCAATCAGATGGAAGATGACTACACTCCTTCGGTCCGAATATTATTTGAAAATGAACTATTAGAAAAACAAGATAAACAAGAACATATCAACAAAGAAATATGACTATTGAAAAATTCAGTTACGACAACCGTATCGTAAAAAACTTCGCTTTTGCCACGATTCTTTGGGGAATTGTTGGTATGCTGGTGGGGTTAATTGCAGCATTGCAACTAACCAACCCGGCTTATAATCTGGCTCCTTATCTCAGTTTTGGCCGTGTCAGACCGCTGCACACCAATGCAGTTATTTTTGCTTTCGTCGGCAATGGAATATTTATGGGATTGTATTATTCCCTTCAGCGCCTTTGTAAAGCAAGAATGTTTAGCGATTTGTTAAGCAAAATCCATTTCTGGGGATGGCAGTTTATCATCGTTCTTGCTGCATGTACGCTTCCGCTGGGAATAACATCGGGGAAAGAGTATGCTGAACTTGAATGGCCCATTGATATTTTGATTGCTTTGGTTTGGGTAATTTTTGCCATCAATATGTTCGGAACAATCATTAAACGAAGAGAACGCCACCTCTATGTAGCGATCTGGTTTTACATTGCCACTGTGGTGACTGTTGCTGTTTTGCATATTGTGAATTCTATAGAACTTCCTGTTAGCTTAATAAAAAGTTATCCCATCTATGCAGGTGTTCAGGATGCTCTTGTTCAATGGTGGTACGGCCACAATGCTGTTGCTTTCTTTTTGACTACACCATACCTGGGCCTTATGTATTATCTTGTTCCTAAAGCAGCTAACCGTCCGGTATATTCGTATAAGCTTTCCATCATTCACTTTTGGGCGTTGATATTTCTTTACATCTGGGCAGGACCGCATCACCTTCTTTATACATCACTTCCTGACTGGGCACAGTCGCTGGGAATAGTTTTCTCCATTATGCTTATTGCTCCTTCGTGGGGAGGTATGATTAATGGACTGCTTACATTACGCGGTGCATGGGACAGAGTTAGAGAAGATATTGTTTTGAAATTTATGGTTGTTGCTATTACTGCATATGGAATGGCAACCTTTGAAGGACCCATGCTTTCTTTGAAAAGTGTAAATGCTATTTCCCATTTTACTGATTGGACAATTGCTCACGTTCATATTGGAGGTTTGGGATGGAATGGAATGTTGACATTCGGTATTCTCTATTATTTGATTCCACGTTTATTTAGCACACCGTTATGGTCGAAGAAGCTGGCTAATTTTCATTTCTGGATAAGCACATTGGGAATTCTATTCTATGCTATTCCAATGTATTGGGCAGGCTTCACTCAAAGTTTGATGTGGAAAGAATTTACTGCAGATGGAATATTAAAATATCCAAACTTTCTTGAAACAGTTGTTCAGATTGTACCTATGTACAAACTCAGGGCTTTTGGAGGTTCCCTGTTTCTGAGTGGTGCTATTGTTATGGCATATAACCTCATCAAAACAATTCGCTAAGGTAGTCTTATTCCTGATGAAGCAGCAGAAGCTCCCGCTCTTTCTACTCTTGAAGTAGCGCATGCGGGTAAAACACACTGGCACCGCTGGATTGAAAGAAGACCGGTACAAATGCTTTTGCTCAGTCTTGTATTGATATTAATCGGTGGTCTGGTCGAAATTGTTCCTATGCTTACGATAAAATCGAATATTCCAACGATTGCATCCGTAAAACCATATACACCGCTCGAACTGCAAGGAAGGGATATATACATCCGTGAAGGCTGTTATACCTGTCATTCACAAATGATCCGTCCATTCAGAAGCGAAACAGAACGTTACGGTGAGTATTCAAAAGCAGGAGAATTTGTTTATGACCATCCGTTCCAATGGGGAAGTAAACGTACCGGTCCGGACCTAGCCCGCGAAGGAGGAAAATATCCGGATTCCTGGCATTACAATCACATGCTTGATCCTACAACAATGAGTCCCGGTTCAATTATGCCTGCTTATGAATTTCTTCTTAATAAAAACCTCGACATCTCTTCAACTCCTGCTAAGATTCGTGTCATGCAGAAATTGGGTGTACCATACCCTGAGAATTACGATACTAAGGCAAACGATGACCTGATCAAACAAGCAAATAAAATTTCAGAAAACCTAAAAAAAGAAGGCGTAGTTGTTCAAAGCGATAAAGAAATTGTTGCCATCATAGCATATCTGCAGAGATTGGGTAAAGACATAAAAGCAGAAAAAACGAATCAATAAAGTAATTGCTCTTAAATAATAAAAAGAAAAAGCCATGTTCAAAAACTATTTTGAAGGAATAGAAGTCTATCCCGTCTTTCTCTTAATTGTCTTTGTTGCTTTTTTTATAAGCATGTCAATTTGGTTAATCCGTGCCAATAAAAATAAAATGGAGGAGCTGAGTAAAATTCCATTTGAAAATGAATCAGGCCATACATTGGATTCATAAAATAAAATAACTATGAAAATATCACAAATAAAAAACTTCTCTGCACTATTGATGCTTTCCGGCATATCTCAATTG
>JAYURB010000664.1:0-13119 GCA_043756425.1 Bacteroidota bacterium | reverse complement strand
GCTGTTAGCTGATTTAATCCTGACCACAGTACCGGGGAGTAAAACAAATGAATAGTTGAATCCTGCTGATTATAAACAAGAGAATCACAAACACCTTGCATATCTTTTTTAAAAAGCTTAACAGAATGAAAAGCGTATAAATTTTTCTTTGGCTTACTTTTCCCTAAACTATCTATTTGACCTGTGCCAATTGCCATGAGAGTATCACCATGGAGGAAAAGGGAATCTCCATCGAGAATTTGAGTCATTATGGCTTTGCCCGTTACCCAGGATGAATCTGTTTTTTCATGATATTCACCGTAATCGCCGGAGATGATTATGCGATTGACAGTATCCATAATGGAAACATTTCTATATACTTTTCCAATTCCATTTGTTCTGTCGTAAAGTACAGAATCTCCTCTTAGCAATTGTTCCTTAGTTTGGAGATAGGAATTGGTACGAAAGTTTGATTTTTGATTTTCTGTATTGTACCAGCCATTTTCACAATAAATGATATTATCGGCTGAATTAATGTATGTTGGTCCAAGAAAATAGGCTGTTTTATCCAGAGTGTTATACCTAAGCGTATCGCAATTCATAGTATACTTTGGATTTACCAACAAAACGTCATTTCTGAAGAACAGGTTGTGTAAATTACTGTAATAGTATCCGATTTTACTTGTGAGAGTATTTTGGCCGTCAAGAATATTTCCGCTATCAGTATAAAATGCAATCTCTTTTTCCATGTCGTAATCCAGACGGGAAGTATTAAGTGTCATTTTTCGATCTGTTAGAATAACATTATCGAAAACCTGCGCCAGTTGAGTGTTTCCATCATAGAGAAGTCTTTTACCAGTCAAAAGGAGAGTATCGCCCTGGTTAATTTTAACGTTATTGAACGCTTCAAATCTATTATCATCCCTGTATAGATAAGCGCTATCACAATTCATAATGGCATTCTTATGTTTAAAGCTAACATTGCCAATCAGTCTGGTAGCGTTTGCATTTATGCTTTCATCGAATTCGCTTACATCAGCATTCAGAAGCTCAATTTTTTGAATATTCTGTGCCTCGGCAATACGGGGGATGAAGATTAAAATCAGGAAAAACAGGGGGAGGTTTTTCATGGGGTAAAAGTACAAAGTACAAGGTACAAAGTACAAGGTATTTTGAAATATTTAAATGTATAATTTACTTTAAAATGAATTATGAGATGTATGATTTATTTTTTCAACTTTGCAGCATCAAATTACTGTTTTAACTAAGATTGTTTGTTAAGAATCTTTTTTTCTTCTTAACACAATCATGTAGATTATGGCTGAAGTTTTCGTAGACGTACTTTTACCACTGGCTGTGAATAACTTATTCACGTATTGTGTACCGGAAAATTTCATTGGTGAAATTGGAATTGGCAAACGCGTAATTGTCCCTTTTGGAAAACAAAAGATTTATTCGGCATTAATCAAGCGCATTCACAATTTAAGGCCGGGAACAGGTGAAATGAAAGAAATCCAGTCTGTGCTTGATGAACATGCTGTCGTTAACGACCAACAGTTCCGCTTATGGGAATGGATGTCGGCTTATTATATGTGCACGGAAGGCGAAGTGATGAATTGTGCTTTACCGGCTTCATTGAAATTACAAAGTGAAACCATGGTTATGACTGCTTCGGGATTTGATCCTGAAAAAACAGTGTTAACTGAAAGTGAAGAAATCATTCTTGATGCACTAAAGGAAAAGAATGAAATGAGCGTTGGCGAAATTGAAAAACTTCTGAAAAAAACAAATGTTCATCAGGTATTGAAAAAGGCTTTGGAGCGAAATTTGATTTTGATGACGGAAGAAATCAGTCAGCGTTATAAGCCACGGAAAGAGTCCCATATTCGTTTTGCCTCTGTTTACAAAGAAGAGTCTGCTTTAGAAAACCATTTCCGTGAGCTTGAGCAAAATTCCAGAAAAGCGAAACAACTGGAAACGCTAATGGTTTTTATGAAATATTTATTTGACGATGCCGATCGATCATCTGTAAAAAAATCAGTATTGCTGAATTATAAAGATGTTTCAAAGAGTTCTGTTGAATCATTGATCTCAAATGGCATTCTTGTTGAGTTTGATGTTATTGTTGATAGAATTCCGCTGCCCGGAAATAAATTGATAAAGCCTCTTACTTTAAGTGACAGTCAGCAGAAGGCACTGGAAGAATTAAAAGGCGCTTTTAAAGTGCTCGATGTATCTTTATTGCAAGGTGTTACTTCCAGCGGAAAGACAGAAGTATATATTCATCTTATTGAAGAGACCATTCGTGAAGGCAGACAGGTACTTTTTCTTCTTCCTGAAATCGCTTTGACAACTCAATTAATTATCAGGCTTCAGAAATATTTTGGCGACAAGGTTGGCGTGTATCATTCAAAGTATTCGAGTAATGAAAGGGTAGAGGTATGGAACCATGTTTTGAATTTTTCTCCTTCCATGCAGTATAATCGTTCTCAAATTGTTTTAGGTGCAAGGTCCGCACTTTTCTTGCCGTATAGTAATCTTGGATTAGTCATTGTTGATGAAGAACATGATCAAAGTTACAAGCAACAAGATCCTGCGCCCAGGTACAACGGTCGGGATACTGCAATTATGCTTGCCAAAAATCATAAAGCCAAAACGCTATTGGGTTCTGCCACACCTTCTTTGGAAAGTTATTTTAATGCAGAAAGCAAACGGTTCGGATTGGTTAAACTATCAGAACGCTATGGAGGCATACAAATGCCTGAAATAATTGTTGCTGATGTAAAGGAGTCGAAAAGGAAGAAGCTAATGAAATCGCATTTTACTCCTGAGTTGATTCAATCCATACAGGAAGCCCTTTCTAATAAGGAGCAGGTTATCTTATTTCAAAATCGAAGGGGCTTTTCAAATTATCTTGAATGCAGGAATTGCAATTTTATTCCGCATTGTAAAAACTGTTCCGTAACGCTTACATACCATAAGCAAAGTCATATTCTGAAATGTCATTATTGCGGCTTTGTCGAAAATGTTCCTTCTGCATGCAGCAAATGCGGTGATTTTCATGTGGAAGTAAAGGGTTTTGGTACTGAAAAAATAGAGGAGGAGATAGCTCTTTTTTTTCCTGAAGCGCGTATTGAGCGCATGGATCTAGATACTACCAGGACGAAAGCTTCTCTGCAGAAAATTATCGGCGATTTCGAAGACAGGAAAATTGACATTTTAGTTGGAACACAAATGGTAACCAAAGGTCTCGATTTCGATAATATAACAACTGTTGGAATTATCAATGCCGATCAATTGCTCAATTTTCCTGACTTCAGGTCTTTCGAAAGAAGTTACCAGTTGATGGCTCAGGTGAGCGGACGTTCCGGAAGAAAACAGAAGCGAGGCAAGGTTATTATTCAAACGCAGCAACCGGGACATTGGGTAATTGCTGATGTAGTTGCAAATGATTACGAAGGTTTTTATAAACGTGATTTAATTGAAAGGATGCAGTTTGAATACCCGCCGCATTCGCGTCTTATTGAATTAACGCTGCGTCATAAGGATAATGATCTAGTCGGAGAAGCTGCAAAAATCCTTGTTGAGTTTCTTCAGAAGAAGCTTGGAAGTAGAATACTGGGGCCACATATTCCACTTGTCTCTAGGATTCGAAATCTTTTTTACAGAAACATAATGGTAAAGATTGAAAGGAAAGCATCTTCATCGGAAGTAAAGAGGATAATTAAGGATAGTATTTATGATTTTTACAAGGATCGGTCGTTTTTAGCGGTTCAGATTTTGGCTGATGTGGATCCTTTATAAATTATTTATTATATTTACAGTAAAATGTAATAAATTTTAACTTCTTAAGATTTTCCGGCTATGAAAAAATTACTTTTTTTATTAATATTATTAAGTTTTCAAAAATCATTTTCTCAGCAATATTTTCCGACAATTGATTCAATTAATGAATGGAATTATCAAAGTTTATTTTTGGCGGTTAAGTTATCTTCAACATTATGTAATTATGGAAATAATTTTATTGGAGGGGCATTTACAGAAAAAACGGTAGGAGATACTTTAATTCAATCTAATTCTTATAAAATTATTGAATCTTCAAATGGGTGTATTTTGGGATATGTAAGAGAAGATGCTGCTCAAAAAAGAATTTATTTTATGGATAATCTTTTTAATCCGGAAATTGTTTTATATGACTTTTCACTACAAACAGGCGATACAATAACCATTAGTAATGTTGTAAATTCTCCCATACACCCTTCAGGAGTTTATAGTGTTGATTCTATTTTTAATTTTTATTTGCCGGGAGGAATTAGTAGAATATTTTATCTTAATGGATCTAATGGAGGTAATACGCTTATTTGGATTGAAGGAGTGGGGTGCCCTGAAAGCTTTATTTATCCCTACAGTTATAATGATTTCGGTTCTTATTTTCAAAGCTGTTCCGGCATTCAGCATTTGGCCGAGCAGTTTTTAATTTGTTTCAACCATGACAATAAGGTCTATTTTGATACTTGTGCTTTTCAATTGGCTCAGACTCCCGGTTACATTTTTTATGATAGTTGTAGATATACAAATTTTAGCAGCGAAGTGAACTTAATTAACAGTGGAGCTTCAAAAATTAAGTTCACGCAGTCAGGAAATAATTTACTTGTTACATCAGATGATTTTGAAAAACAAAATATTTCTCTGAAAATATTGAATATAAACAGTCAGTCAATTTATTCAAATTCTTTTGTTTTATCTGCAGGGGAATCCAAAAATGTTGCGGAAAACAGGAAGTTTGTTTCAGGAATTTATTTAATAGTTTGTAAGACTAATCGAGAAGTTATAAGGAGGAAAATTTTATTTCCAACTGAGTAATGACGATTTTGAATCTTTACATTTAATTTTTAATAAGTATGGCCTTGGTGTTTTGATAGTTTAAATAATAAATTCCTTTTTTCCAATTACTGCAATTTATTTCTGTATTGTCCCATTTAATGGATTGTGTCTGTATTAATTTACCAATTGCATCAGTAATTGAAAGTAAATTATTTGTAGCAAATGAATTTGTTTTAAAGTAAATATTTTTGCTTGCTGGATTTGGGTAGAATGAAATAGTACTTTTAGAATCAGTAAAGTCTGCAATCCCTGAAGGCAGCAAATTCCCCACCTTCATTCCATTTCCAAAACTTGTAACCCACATTTCATTGTTATTATATGGATTAAAAAATACTCTTTCCGGCTGACGGAAAGGATAAGCATTTACCGGGTTCCAGGAGGGAGTAGTGGTATTCATATCATTACTGACCCATAATCCTTTTGTTTCTGTTGTTAAGTAAGCTTGATTTAAGTTTTGAGGATTAAAAGTTAGTGAAGTGACCCTGTCAAATTGTGATGCTGTTAGTTTCGTCCAGGACGAGCCTCGTGTTGTTGTTTTGTACAATCCCCCCAATCCATTAGCAGAGCCACCCCAACCGCTGAATACACAAACGTACCAGGTGTTTTGTGAAGGATCTGATGGATCGATTATTATGTCTTTTGTCCAGAAATGCATACCGGCATCACTGACATCACTCCAGGAATTCAAGATAGGATCAAAAATAAATACACCGGAACTTGAAGTAAAGGAATTTGGATTTAATCTACCGGAAAAAGTACATACTACTTTTCCATCGTTCAGAACAACAATACTTGCAGGATGGCCTTCCGTACGTGGTGGATTTGATAATTTTGTCCAGGAAGATGCAGAACCATTGCTTAAGTTATGTGTAACGTAAATGCCGCCTATTTGGGAGCCCTGAGTTCCTCCATAATGAATAACAGAAGCATACATTGTATTTGCATCATTCGGATCTGTTGCTAACCAGAAAACAGGATGATTAAATAAATGTAATGTACTCCAGGTTGCACCATCATCAGAAGAGAAAACAATTTTTCCATTTCCATCGTTTACGTCTAATTGAGCATCTTTAAGACGTGTGCTCTGATACATATCGTGAATGTTGCTGCAAGCGCCATACATGTTTCCATTGGGTGTTTTTGCAATTCTGTATAGAGAATTTACCGAAAACCCGGAATAGGTAAAGCCCCAGGAAGTTCCTGCATCTGTACTTCTGATTCCTCCAATGTCGCTGTAACATCCCATCATTGTATTTGCATTTTGCCAATGTACCTGCCAGGAAGTTGTATTCTCCAAACCTATGCTATGATAGGTCTGGTTTTTAGGAGTTGGATTTCCGGCAACATGCTGATCATTCGAGTTGACGTATGCTTGTTTCCAGGTATTTCCGCTATCGCTGCTAACTTCAACATTGCTGAAAGAACTGAACATTACTTTCCCGGAATTAAGCGGGGCAACTGAAATTCCAAAACAATTTTCACTCCAGCTCCAGTTTTTATCGCCCTGATAACCTTCCCAGGCTGTAATGATGTTGGAGTTATTGGTAGTATTGAATTTTTTAATCCAGGAATTTCCTCCATCGCTTGATTTAAATACAAGAGGTGCTCCCAGGGCATTATCGTTTCCACCAAGGTAAATTGTGTTAATGTCATTCCATGCCATTCCAACATACATGACAAAGTCATTGGAAAAATTTATTCCTGAAGACTTAGCTGTCCACGTGCCATTGGCATTGTCCATGATATAAATTTCTTTTGCATAACCGCTGTAATCCCATGGCATGATTCCATTGTATGTACCTGAAGTGTTTGCTGCTATGCAGGCAAATCTTGTACTGTTGCCGTTTTTAGCTCCGGCAAAACTCCATATTACTTGTCCGGCAGTCATCCCTGAGGTTGGCATAACACCAAAAGATGCACCGGCATTAGTTGAATAAATGATTCCTTCATTGGTACCTATGTAGATATTATTTCCATTCCAGAAAACGCCACCCATTATTATTCCTGCTCCCATATTGGCTGTATGTTTAACGAGAGTAAAGGATAGTCCGAAATCATTAGAAAACAGAATATCACCATAAGCACCGATTAACAGTTGATTGGGATTATAATAATTGGCACTCATTTTATATACATTGCCATAGGTATTTAGATCATATGCATTGAGTTGGTTCCACGTATTTCCTCCATCAGTTGTTTTAACAGGATAGCCGTTATTGCCGTCGTTAAAATTGGAATAAGAAATATTCGGGTCAGCGGTAAATTCATACGTTGATGTATTAAATACCTGGAGTTTGTTGAAATGAATCTGGTCGAATGTGTTTCCGAAATCGTTGCTGTGAAACAATTCACTCATGTCGCAGCTGACATAGAATTCATTGTCGTTAGCCGGATTGATAGTGGGGAAAAACAGGGCGCCGCCGCCGCCTATACCACGGGGGTTAAAGGATGGTGGTTGGGAATATGCATGCTTTATAATTAAAATAGCAAGTGTTAAAAGAAAAACTTTTTTCATAGCTTATTAAATTATTTAATAAAGTTAGGAAAAAATGAGAGCGATTTTTCGGTTGGGAAATTTTTTAAAGATTTTTTATTAACCGCAGATCACACAAAGGTTTAGCGCAGAGGGCGCAAAGGGGGAAATAAAATTGGTTTCTGTTGTTTAATTTTTTGTAACGAGGAATTTATGGGAGGAAGATTGTTTTCCGTCGGATGTGCGTATACAATAATTATAAAGACCGTTTGAAAAACTTTCAATTGGTAAAATAATTTTTCCTGAAAATTGTTTAATAGGCTGTTGAAATACTTTTTGAGCCAATGTGTTATAAACGAAGAAAACAGAAGCTTCAGGTACGTTTGAGAAATTTATTGTTGTGAATTCTTCTGCCGGATTTGGATAAGCTTGCGATAATTTAATTTTCGAATCGTTCATAAATGCAAGTCCGGTATTAATAGGAATTGTTTCAACACTTAAATCGTCAAAATAAAATCCATCTAACTCCTGTCCAACATCACTTATTAAGAGAAAGCGAATCAGGATGCTTTGTCCGAGGTAATCAGACAAATCCATTTCTTCTTTAACCCAATTGAACCGGCTTGCATTGTAAAGAGGCTCACCTTGCGCTTGAAGCGATGTGCCGGGAACTGTATATTTTCCGCAAAGAGGTGTCCAGTTTATTCCCATATCTGAAGATGCAAGAACTTGCGCATAATCAACTCCGGCTTCAAAATTCCATTTAGCCCAAAATGTAAGTCGGGCATCCATACTACCTGTTAAGTTAATTGGATTATTAATTGTTAATGGATCGTTGGCATTTGGTTGATACGTATTATAAGGTGAATCAGTAATAGAATAGGGTGCTGAAACATAATCTTCATCAGTTGTTCCCCAGAATGAACTAGGAAAAGCACTCCAGCTTAAAATGGTATTAGCAGAATCAAAAAACACCGTTGTATTGGTACCATAGAGTTGGGATATTGTATCCGTAAAATTATAAAGACCATTGTTTGCGACAATAGCGTAACGTATTTCTTCAGCTTGACTTATGGAGGATACAAGTTTAAAAGAAATTGAATCAGCAACCGAGTGCAGTACACTTAAATTTGAAATTGTAACCGGTGATCCTACAGAAGCAAAATTGGAAGTAAGTGGAACAATAGAAATTGTGCATGTTCCGAAAGTATCTAATCCCAATTGTTGGAAATTAAAAACAAATTGATTGGATATTTGAGAAACATACCTTGGTTCATTATGATTAACTATTCCATAACGACCGGCAAGTTTTGCAAGTGTTAAATTAGCGTAAACGTTTTCCTGGCTTAGCGGGATAATCCTGTTAGCTGCCGGCCAGAAACCATCAAAATTGGTTCCAATTTCAGGTGTCATGGAATAAATTTTTGCTTTTGAAGCCTGTTCACCGTACATCCAGTCATCTGCTACTCCGTTTACAAGATAATTAAGCGTTTGATTGGTTGTTCCAACATGATAATTATTAAATCGCGTTACCGCTTCTCCAAAAGTTTGAAGTTCCAGAGAATCGGGAGTCAATAAATTTGGAATATATCCCCAGGGAATAATGTGATGAGAGCCGAAAGTGTGGTAATTTAAGGCCAAAGAGAAATGCCTGTTATTCATAAAATTTTTCATCGCTTGTGTTTCCGGTTCGCTGAATGCAGAAGTGCCTCTGTACGTATTGGAAAAAGTATTAATGGAAGAACCAATAGTATCGTAACCCCATTCAAATCCGTAGTTGCGGTTTAAATCGACACCGAATTCGCCATCAAGATTATCTCTTCTGTTCTTACGCCATTGTCCACCGCCATTGGGATCTGTTTGCTCATTGTAAATATACCCATCCGGATTTACGCAAGGAATAAAATACATTTCCGTATTATCAACCAGCGCTTTTATTGTAGTGTCGCTTGAATAATTTTCAAGCAAGTACCACATATAATAAATTAAATTGGTCATTGATTCAGGCTCCCTTGCATGATGAACAGCATCGTATAAAACTTCAGGTTCAGATTCATCTGTATTGGGGTTATCTGAAATTTTGAGATAATAGATTGGACGGTTTTCTATGGTGTTAATTGCATCAATGGGTTGTTTTGCAGAAATTAAATTGGGATAAAGCAAAGCCATTGAATCAACTATATCCAGCATTTCATTGTATGTATAAAATCCGCCCATGCTGCCAAGGTGAAAATGAGAGGGGACAGGATACTCCGGAGTTGGTATTCCACAAGGTGTGTTTGCGGAAGAAGTCTTTACGGCCTTGTTATTTCTGTTTCTGTAAAAGGACTTTACATCGTCAATTAATATATCGACACGAAAACCTGCTTTCTGAATTTCCGATATTTCTCTTTCACTAAAATCAGAGCTAAACCATTTTCCTTTTTGGTATTCACCTTCCGATAAATCAATACCGGTTGCTGCAAGAGTGTAAGCAGGTTTTCCATCAAACCATATCCTTGCACGACTGTATTTTAATTCACTTGCATGAACGAATGGAGTAATAATTAAAAAGACAAATAGGAGTAGCTTATACATAAAATGTTATGTTATTTAATTAACCTCTTTTGAAGTGCAATAATAAGTCTATTAATTTATATTAATCAATTTCACTTGCTTTGAATAAGTATCAGTGAAGAAAGTAGCAGTATACACTCCTTTTGGTTCTTTCTTTAAATCGATAACTCCATTTTGTCCGGAAGTATTACCTAATACTTCATTTTTATATACCCTGCGTCCTAAAAGGTCTTCCACAACAATAGTATACTTTTTTCCGAAGGCAGAATTTGCTATATAATTAAAAATACCACTACCGGGATTTGGAAAAACACTAAACAATTTATCAGAAGCTTTCTCCTGAATTCCTGTCGATAACGAATAAACACCAATATCATCAAGTGCCATATCGCTTTGATAATCGTTACCGGTAATTCCACGAAAGCGAACAACTATTTTTTGCCCGCTAAATTGGTCAAGTAAAACGGAATCTTTAAGCCAGATATTTCCATGATTGGCAATTAAAGGAGGAATAATATCATTATACACATGATCATCACCAATAACATCGACATGAATTTCCCCCGAATTTGCTCCATACATATGATACCAGAAAGTAAGAAGGGAAGATGAAATACCATTGAGGTCAAAACAAGGACTATAAAGAATTGCTGTTTTACCATTGCATGTTCCTGATGCTTCCAGATAAATATATTTTCCTATTGCTGTTCCTGTAGTATGATCGAAATCCGGACCGGTACTCGAAGATGGTGTAGCTCCTTTGTTAACGCGCCAGTCAATGTGGTCAAAGATTCCATTTGTTTCATTAATCCAGCCGTTTCCAAGAGGACAAACTGTTTGTTCACAATCAGAACCGGTTGAACATAATCCAAAAGAATCAAACGATTCATTTAATGAGAGTGTATTTGTTGAACCGCCTATTACATTTATTGAAATGGAAGAGGTGTCATTATATGCATTCAGATCACCTGTAAGAGAAAGCCAGGTTTTTAATGAATAACTACCAATTGAAAGAAGGGTTAGGGGTTGGTTGAAAGTAAAATTGGAAATAGTACCGGGTGCAATATTTCCCGTAAATGTTTCTGTAACCGTTGCGCCGGAGTTAAGTGAATAATTTATATTGAAATTTGAGAAAGAGTTTATACCTGTATTTTGTATTGAAACATTAACCGGCAATGCGCCAATATTCTGGCAATCTGTCATAAGGCCTGAACCGGGGAATAATATCGAATTGACACTACCGTCCAAAGTTAAAGAACAATTAATTAATCCCGGCTGTACATTAATTGCATTTGCCCGACTTCCTTTACCGCCTGATGGTCCAAGAGCGAGCACACTGAACCAATAATCAGTTAGTGGATTGGTATTGTATACAACAAAACTTGTTGAATTAGTAGTACCTATAGAATCCATGTATTTATTACCAAGCAGACTAATGGTGTATCCGGTCGCACCGGTTACACCATTCCATCCCAAGCCAATGGAATCCGGACATGCAAAGATTACATGAAGGTTTGCGGGAGATCTGATAATTGTAAATTCAGTATCACTAACATCGCTGTATCCGTTTCTGCTTACTTCAATCAGTACGCTATCGCTTACGATATTCGGAACATTCCAGGAATAATAACGCTGTGATCCTGGAACAGATAGTGAAATAAGATTCCAGTTGACACCAGCATCTTTTGAATAACGAATTGTAAAATTACCATTTGTTCCCTGAGCATCCCAGCGAATTAATTCTGTTTCGCCGGGAACTAATCCTTCTCCGCCATTGGGAAAGGTTACGTGCACACTGTCTGTGCGGTACTCATAGGCAATGTAGTATTTTTGGATCGCTAACGGAACCTGGCTTCCTTGAACGGTTATGGTATATAATCCTCCGAAAGCGGAATCAATTGTAACTTGTTCAACATTATTTAATGAATCAATTCCTCTAACAGCATTTGAATTCAGAGCGATTGCATTTGGCGTAGGATCTAAAACCCAGGGATTGAAAACTGAATTAGCCGGATTGGCTACTTGCATGTTTAAATCATTGACCAGGTTTTTAGCGGCAGCCGGATTTCCACCTTCATCATGCCAGTATAGCATTATTCTTAATTGACTAACACCGGATGGTATAGAAATAGTATAAGATTTTGATTGCCCCTGTACGATTGAATCCGAAATATATCTGTGATCTTCTATAGTTGTTACTGCATGAAAAGCATTCACACGTCCCCATCCAAATTTATAATCGGGTCCGGGATTACCAAGATCTTCAGCTGAATTTAACAGTATCGCTTTGATAAGAGCCGAAGGTGGGTTAGGGACATTATTGATTTCTTTATAAGCCTGATAAAGTTGTGCAAGTATTCCCGCAATACCAGGACATGCAGCAGAAGTACCGCCTCCAACCTGATAGGTATTGGCTTCATCGGTGGAACGTTGATCTACACCATTAGAACAAATATCGGGTTTAATTCGACCATCGGGGGCAGGTCCGCGACTACTGCTTGCTTCGAGGTTATCGGTTGCATTCAGATTACCGCAAGCTATAACGTTCTTTCCGACTTTATAACCACCGGTAATGTTTCCCCATCCGCTTCCTGCTCCATAACTGCAATCTGCCGTGCCATCGTTGCCACCTGAAAAACAAAATTCAATCGGTGCATTATCATGGATAAACTGATCACCAAATTCCGAATCCGATGTATATTCATTGCAACCCTGACTGTAAGATGTCGAAGTAATAACAATACCATAATTATTATAGTTTGCCAAAGCATCAACGATTTGAGGATAATTTGCAATATCAAATACATGCAAGTAGGAACCTGAAGCCATTCCTTTAATACGCTGAATTAGGTTTCCGGCGCCCACGCATATTCCCGAAGTCATATCTCCATGACTACCGCCTAATGCTGAAGTGTGTTGCGTAACTCTTCCCTGAAAATCAATGTGTGGACCAACTATACCATCGTCTGCAAGGCCAATGGTAACATCTTTACCATCGTAATGCCTTCCAGTTGTATAATCGCAATTAATTGCATTACTCCTATGTAGACTGCGGGCTTCAGTATCGTCTTTTTTAGATGGAGGTGAAATGGGTTCTATGTAATATACAAAAGGTAGATTAGCCAATTGCTTTAATTTTTCTACCGGTATTCGCAGCGTACAAGTATGTGCTAAATCTATTTTGCGGATAACAGTGAATCCATAATTTTCAAAAAACTTAATGGCTG
>JAYURB010000663.1:0-13182 GCA_043756425.1 Bacteroidota bacterium | reverse complement strand
ATGGCGTAATACAGGAATAATCAATTTAGAACAATTTTTCTGACCAATGATTTTTTGCCATTGGAAATTTTAACAAGATAGTTCCCCTTATTTAATTGCTTCAAATTTAATTCCGTTGAGAAATCTCCTTTCAAATTATTAAATTCTTCCTTATAACATTCCTTATACTTTTCATCGAAAACTTGAACTTTAAAATCAGACTGAGATTCAGCATAAAATTCAATTTTTATCTTTCCTTCAGAAGGGTTTGGATAAATACGTAGATTCTGTAAATGAAGTTCATTCGTTTCGTCCATAAAGAATTTATCCTTTTTGGATTTCGAACGTTTAAAAACAAACAACTGTTTTCCGTTTTTTCCCTGAACAATTTTTTCAAGTGCAGGAGCCTTTTCATTTTTTTCTCCAATGATTACAAAATGATCTTGATCAATAAGGCTATCCATTTCATTTAGATCTGTTAGATCAGAAGTCCCATGCTTATTTCCCTGGTTCTGATCAATTCCATGTTCAGGAAATTCCAAATCAATATCATCTCCATTACTGATATGAATATGTAAATCTTGTAAGGATTTTTTCATCTCATCAAGATCGATTTTAAAGTCCTTCATTTTTTCATTAATTTCCTTTCGAATTCTATCAATTTCTTTTTCTGAAACATCTAAAGTTTCTTTATCTATTATGATTTTCGTTTCCTTCCTGACAGCCCTTTTATCTTTATTATCGAAATCCGATTTTTTTGAATTATCACCAATAAGGTTTTCGACAATCCTATCAATATCCTGTTCATTGTCTACAGAAATTGTCGTATCAAGTTTTACAACTTCACCGTATTCGGTTCGCTCAACCTGAATATGAACTTTACCATTTTTTTTGATTACCTCTACTCTTTGGGATTGAGCAAATGAAACAGAAAAACTAAAAATAAGGATGGCTAAAACAAGAACTGTCCAGGCCAACATTTCACGAATTTGAATTCTATTTATCATAACTAATAGTTTTGAAATTCAAAGAAATGCTATATCTCTACATTTTAGAGTTAATAAACAGTTAATCATTGTTAAAGATTGGTTAAAATAGTAAGGTAAATGTTAATGCTTCGTATTTTTACACGCCATGAATAAAAGGAGTATCCGTTCAATAGTTTTTTTAATGAGTTTAGCGCTATTGGGCATCATAAGTCTCCAGATCTATTGGATTTTACGAGACATCCGTCTAAAAGAGCAGCAATTTGATCAGTCTGTGAGCCAGGTTATGAACTCTATTGTGGACAGGATTGAAACGAATGAAGCCTTTAGCATGCTTCAGGATCGGGTATTTAATTTTGATCCTTCTCGTATTACACAATTGATGATAAGAGATACAGCGAGTAGCAATCCTGTAATAATTACCGATACCACCATAGAGATTCCCAATCATGCCATAAAGCCGCCACCGGTAATTGATGACCTGGACAATGCTGATATTAATATTGAATTTCACAGACCGGGAAGTAACCAAACATTTCTTCGAGTGCAGCGTCGCAATTATGTAAAAAGGGACTCTATCTCATCCCATACTGTTCATAGTTCTAGGGTTACGAGAATTTTCGGAGATTCTGCTGAAGTAATTATAAGGCAAAACGAAGAAAAGATTAAAGCACGTCTGGAAAAATTAAATGAAGTAATGGAGAAGGTAGCAGTAGAGTTTGCCGGACCTGAAAACGATATTCACAGCAGACTTGATTCAAGCAGGCTCGATTCAATTATTACTAATGAGTTAAAAAACAGAGGCATCAATCTGCAGGCTGATTATGGAGTTCTAAATGGACGCACACATTCATTTCTATTCTCAAAAAGTTCTGTTCCGGAAAGTGAGTTAATGAAATCTCGCTATAAGACCTTACTATTCCCCAATGACCTGATTTCAAAACCTGATTTCCTAATTCTAAATTTCCCGGGAAGTAAGAAATACGTATTGGCTTCACTTTGGGTAATGCTTTTTAGTTCAACCATATTTACGCTTATCATTATTCTGGTTTTCGCCTATACCATATTTGTAATATTCAGACAAAAGAAAGTATCGGATATTAAGACTGATTTTATTAATAATATGACACATGAATTTAAGACTCCGATTGCTACCATTTCCCTTGCACTTGATTCAATTAAAGATCCGCGGGTTAAGTCCGACCAGGAAAAGTTCGATTATTTTACCCGAATAATCAGAGAAGAAAATAAAAGAATGAATGCGCAAGTTGAAAATGTTTTACAAATGGCGCAGTTAGAAAAAGGAGAACTAAATTTAAAGCTGGAAGAAGTAAATATTCATTCAATAATTTACAATGCGGTTGAGTTCATTGCCTTGCAGGTTGAAAAAAAGGGTGGACATATTACCAATCAATTAAATGCTACAAATCCAATTATTAAAGGAGATTCCGTGCATCTTTCGAATGTAATTTTTAACCTGCTCGATAATGCAAATAAATATACTGCACTTCAGCCTGAAATAATTGTTCAATCATACAATTTTAAATCGGGAATTATCGTTAAAGTAAGCGATAATGGCATAGGAATGACCAAAGAAACGCAGAAGAAAATTTTTGATAAGTTTTACCGTGTTGGAACAGGAAACCTTCACGATATTAAAGGCTTTGGTTTAGGATTAAGTTATGTAAAAGCCATCGTTGAAAATCATCGTGGCTGGATAAAGGTTGAGAGTATACCGGGCAATGGCAGTACCTTTGAAGTTTTCTTACCGTTTGATACCAAGTAAAAATAATTACTATGAATAAAAAAACTAAAATTCTACTTGTTGAAGATGACCCTAATTTCGGTTCCGTTCTAAAAAATTACCTCGAGTTAAACGATTATGAAGTTAAACTTTGTCCGGATGGTTTTGTAGGATATGACCAATTTGTTTCCGGAAAATATGATATATGTATCCTCGATGTTATGATGCCCAGAAAAGACGGCTTTACGCTTGCCAAAGAGATTCGAGAAAAAGATGAGCATGTGCCCCTGATTTTTCTTACCGCAAAGACATTAAAGGAAGACATGCTTTCCGGTTTTAGTCTGGGAGCAGACGATTACATTACCAAACCGTTTGATTCAGAAGTATTGCTTATGAAACTGAAAGCAATTCTAAAAAGAAGCTCTGATAAAACTTTAGACCCAACCAAAAAAGACTTTACTATTGGAAAGTATGAATTTAAGTACGACCATAGAACCATAGCCCTGGATGGCATTTCACAAAAACTTTCTCCAAAAGAAGCTGACCTTTTAAGGATGTTATGTGTTTATAAAAATGAACTTCTCCCCCGTCAGAAAGCGCTCAAAGAAATTTGGGGTGATGACAATTATTTCAATGCAAGAAGTATGGATGTATTTATAACGAAACTTCGGAAGTATTTAAAAGATGATTCATCTCTGGATATAATAAACATTCACGGAAAAGGATTTCGTTTGATTGATAATGCATAAAAAATCCCCGTTCATTCATTGAACGGGGATTCGTATTAATTAGTATGTTAAATTAATTACTGCTTTTCGATTATAATCTTTTTGACAATTACATTATCACCCTTTTGAATTTTCAGGTAATATAAACCATTTGCAACGTTCGGAAGCGAAAAAGTAGTAGCATAACCTGAAACCAGGCACTTTATAGTGTTGCAGGCTTCTCTTCCGGTTACGTCCAACAAACTAACATTTATATTGCCAAATTCAAAACCTGTATTTAGCACTACCTTATCACTTGCAGGGTTAGGGTAAATAGAAAGGAACTGTTTAGAAAGTTCTTCGTTAATACCTGATTGAAAATCCAACGTCAGATTAGTGGAATAGAAATCGCCGTAATCTCCTGAATTAAATAGTGGCGTTGAATTGTTCCCCATATATATTCTGAAGTATCCTGTACCATTGTAACAGCAGGTTCCATTTCCATAAGAATCATAAACGGTTACATTAAAACAACCATTAGGCAAGGTAACAGTGTCGGTATAAATAGTCGATGCGGCAGCAAAAATACTTCTCTGAAATAAAAGAGTACCCTGATCATCTCTAACCTTCCAGGATGATTGAGACGGGCTATTATCTGTTTTCAGTTTAAGCACGATGTAATTAGTGTTATAAATATTAGTAGCACTAAAATTAACATGCATAGAATCATCGTATGTAAACTCATCCTGTGCACCATTGGGCTGATCGATATATATATCAAAGCTGTGATTGCCTGATCCAAATGAAATTGCGGGTAGTTGAAGGGAAACTGTATCCATAAAAGTAAGGTTGCCTGTCCATTGATAAGATCCGGAAGTGTTTCCATCAACACCATAATGAACGGTTAATTGATGCAAGGTATCGGCACCATAATTTTTAATAACAACAATTGGACTGTAGGCATCGCAAACAGGATTCATTCGATTATATTCAAAAGCACCATTGGGTCTGCGTATTTCATAGAGGGCAGCATTTTTAGAATAATGAATACTATCATAAAATATAGCCTGCGACTGAATGTAATATTCCGGTGGATAATAACCTGAAGGTCCGCCTGTATTCGTATAATTCGCCATGTTATAGTCGACAACCAAAGAGTCATTAGCACCTACTAAAGGAGTTGCATCATAATCCTGCGGTGTTACATAAGAACCGGGGCACCAGTTTGCTCTTTTATAAAACCAGGTACTTGTATAGCCAGGAGCGCCTTGGGGATAAAGGGGATTTCTTCCACAATCACTTCTCCACAAATTCTGATTCTTATTTACATTGTTTATTTTTATGGTGTGGTTTACATTATAAAACTCCGCTACGTTTTGATTTGGATTTCCACCAAAACCATGACCGGTTGTTATAAGCCTTATTTTTTCATACACAGACTGTGAATCGACAATAAGTGTAATTGGCTGAAGGTGGCTGTCAATTGGATTACTTGTATTTCCATAAAGGAAGGTTCCATTCCACAAATTGGTAATTTTATAGGGATGTCGTGGAGAAATTCCTTCTATGAAATAAAAGTCAGTGGTTACTACCCAGCCATTGCTATAGCCACAAGCAACAGACTCGAGGTTGACACTGTCGTGCAGTAACATTTCATAATCAGAAACATCATACCATAAAACTACTCCCTGACCATAAGGAGTAATTGCACGCGCAATTTCATATTTATTGATTACCTCAAAAGGATTATATACTGAATCCTTTGTAAGGTAAATTACAGAATCCGGTGTAACAAACATAGAATCGGTAGCTACGCCATTAGGATTAAATATATACTGATTGTAATACGAGGGCCATACATTCAAAGTATCTGTAGCTGCAGTAGGATTTAGAGAGTCGCCGTATAAAATAATCTGCAAAGGATTCAGAGGTGTAGAATCAATTTGCATGGTTGCCACATTGTAAGAATAATGATAGGACGTATCTAACATGAATTGAACAGAATCAGGAGAATTACCATTAATTTTATACGATGGCACAAGCGTCAATGTTGAATCCATTACACCGGTATGCTGTTTAACTTTTAAGGTAGCAATTCTGTCGTAAATATCGCAACCAAAACTTGGGCAGCTTAATTCATACCTAAGCATTATTTTATAAAAATGCATGGAATCAGGTGGAAATTGATACGTAGAATCACCTACATTGCAATTCTGATGCAGCAAATGATTGAACCCTTTAACGATAGTTGTGTCTCCCGTATTTGCATATGGCTTTAAAGGAGAAAGTAAGCATAAAGAAATAATAGAAATCTTTATTGCAATTCTGTGTAATTTTTGATTCATCTTTATAAATTTGTGTGCTCCAAATTTATAAATAATTGATTAACATATGGCTTTTTATCTTGGACTTTTTACTTTTATTATTTCAGTAGTAGTAGGATTAATCGTTTTAATCGCCGGAAAAGGCCTTAAAAATGAAAAATTTCTTCTGTTAGTCTCTATTCATATTATTTTACTTTTAGCCGCTTTGGCATCATTTGCCATTAAAAAACACGAATCAGGTTCGGCTAATTTCTTTTTTATGCTTTTCATCTGCTCCGGGTTAATATTAAGCGGATTAGTCTGGAGGAGTTCTGTATCTAAGTATTTCAGGTATTATTTTTCAGTCTTCGTGGCAACAATTCCATTGTTCCTTATTTCTCCTTCCATTCTAATGAACTTTTTATTGACGGCTTCATTGACGGGAACCAATGAACCCTTAATGCATCTGGAAGGCAGATATTTCCTTGAGAAACAAAATATTTCAAGGAATAAAAAGGATGGCGAATGCTATAAACTTATTTTGAAAAAAGGAATGTTTCATCAAACAATACAACGTGATATTACTTTCGGTAATAAACTGGATTCTGCAAAAGTCATTGAGTCCATAGAAGGACAGTATATGGTTGTGCGCGGGTTTACCAGTGTTGTAACCCATGTATCTTCCGATATAGATAGTTCAGATCAAACCCTTTCTTTGCTAAATAAAAAAGCAGGTGCTATTGAATATAAAGTTAAGTGATTATAATTTTAAATTAATAAAAATGAAATTCCTTCTTCTGTGGATAACACTGTTTTGCAAAACCATTACACAGGCTCAATTACCTGAAACAGATATTTTTTTATGTTCTATTAAAAAAGAAAGTGGTAAATATATATTTTCGAAACCTGAAAATATTACCAATAGAAAAGGATATGATAATCAGCCGAGCTTTACAAAAGACGGGAAGAATTTATTATTTGTATCCATACGAGACTCCCTGCAGTCTGATGTTTTTAATTATGAAATAAAATCTAAAAAAATCAATCCGGTTACATCTACAAAACAGAGTGAATATTCCCCAACCTATACTCCGGATAAAAAATATATTTCTGTGGTGCGTGTGGATTCTGATTCCGGACAACGTTTTTATCTACTTCCGGAGAATGACTATACCCAACCTCAGGTAATCAGAAATACAGACAGTATTGGCTATGCCTGCATGCTCAATGACACTATGCTTGCAATGTTTATTCTCGGACCGAGCAATACACTTCAGGTTTTGAATTTAAAAAATTCGGAAAGAAAACTAATTGCCTCTGATATCTGTCGATGCCTGAAACTTTCCGGGGATGGGAAAAGAATGTATTTTGTTTTGAAAGCAAATGATACAGAATGGTATATATATTCCATGGATTGCAAAAATTTTGAATTGACGCGCATTGCACAAACACTGAAAGGAAGCGAAGATTTCGCTCTTTTACCTGACGACTCCATAATACTTGGAAATGAAAGCAAACTTTATTTACTTGAACAATCCGGTTTGTGGACAATGTTAGCTGATTTTAGTGCAGATCTTCCGGGGTTTTACAGAATAGCCATAAATGAATCTTGTACCCAACTGGCTTTGGTAGCCTACACCGGTAAAAAACCATGAACGATGAGGTTTTAGATTACATAATTGTAGGGCAAGGATTAGCCGGAACAGTAATATCTGATTTTCTTTTAAAGAACGGTAAAAAAATTCTAGTCTTTAATTCCTCAAAGCCGAATTCCTCTTCCAATGTTGCTGCAGGTATTTTTAATCCAATCACCGGCAGAAGGGTTGTTAAAAGCTGGATGGCTGATACTCTGATTCCATACGCTTTCAATTATTACAAAACTCTTGAGAATGAATTAAACATTGATTTTTTTCATCCAAAAGATGTTGTTGAAGTCATTAACAATATTAAAGATCTTAATGAATGGCAGACAAGGACTGAAGAAGAAACAATGAAAAAGTATCTGATGTACGATGCCCCTGATGAATTGTACAGAAACAAAATCAGTACGTATCAAAAGCTATTCAGAATTAATTCTTCCGGTTGGATGAATATTTTCAAATTCGTAGAAACCTATGGCAATAAGTTGAGGTCATCAGGAAAATTAAAAGAAATAATTTTTGATTATTCATTATTAAAAATAGAGGATAACCTGATAAGCTATAAAGAACATAAAAGCAGTAAAATAATTTTTTGCGAAGGTCCCGATATTTCTAATAATCCCTATTGGAATTGGCTCCCTATGGTTCCTGCAAAAGGAGAAATTTTAACTATTGAATGTATAGAATTTCCGGAAGACTTTATTCTCCTGAATGGAATTTTTATTCTTCCTCAAGGTAAAAATCAATTTCGTGTCGGTGCTACTTATGAGTGGAATTTCGAAAATGATTTCCCTACACAAAAGGGTAAGTCTAACTTGCTGGAGCGTTTAGAAAGTATACTAAAAGTGTCCTTTAAAATAATAGATCATAAGGCAGCCATCAGGCCAACTGTAAAGGATAGAAGGCCAATACTAGGTCAACATAAAGAATA
Source organism: Bacteroidota bacterium (assembly GCA_043756425.1). Lineage (GTDB taxonomy): Bacteria > Bacteroidota > Bacteroidia > AKYH767-A > 2013-40CM-41-45 > JADKIH01. The sequence goes on along the minus strand of JAYURB010000663.1, from coordinate 4,892 downwards.
TAAAAACATATTTATCTTCAATGGTTTAGGAACAAAAGGTGTTTTGCTTGCCCCCTACTTTGCAGCTCACTTTATTGATTATCTCAATGGAGGGGTATTGCTTAAAGAAGTGGATGTAGGCAGATTTATGAATACTTAGTACTAAGTTCTAAGTACTAAGAGCTCTGATTCTTTCCAGCAAAGGTGGGTGAGAATAATGAACAAAAACATAAGCGGGGTGTGGAGTGAGATTACTTAGGCTATCTGCTGAAAGCTTTTTCAAGGCATTAATTAATGAAATGCCATCGTATGTTTTCTTTGCAAATGCATCTGCTTCAAATTCATTTTTCCTTGAGATGAGATGCATGAGAATTCCGGAAATAGCGGAGACAGGAGTATAGAGAAATCCAAAAGCAAGTAATTCCAGATGTAATCCCGGTTCACTGGCACGGAGTGCTTCAATTAAAGCAGGATTACCCTGTATGAGCGAGAAAACAAATAACATAATTCCGGTTTGAATAATACCGGCTATAAAAGATGTAAATGTATGCTTCAATTTAAAATGGCCTGTTTCATGAGCAAGAACAGCTACAAGTTCTTCTGTAGTATGTTTATTAATCAAAGTATCAAATAAAACAATCTTCTTCTTTTTCCCTAGTCCACTGAAAAATGCATTTGCTTTGGAAGATCTTTTTGAACCGTCCATTACAAAAATGTCTTTTAACGGAAATCCATTCTTCTTACTATACGCTTCAATAGCTTGACGCAATTCACCATCAGGCAATGGCGTTAACTTATTAAATATTGGCAGTATCCACGAAGCATAAAAAATTGTGGCCAAAAGTATAATAACTGTAAGAAATATCCAGGTCATCCACCAGAAATTATTACCTGTTATTTCAAAAACTTTCACCAAAACACTTAAAACAAGTCCGCCTAAAATGATTGCAAGAAAATATCCTTTCAATTTATCAGTTATGAAAGTTTTAACTGTTGTTTTGTTGAATCCAAATTTTTCTTCAATGATAAATGTTTTATAAAGAGAAAAAGGAAGCGACAAGAAATCTGAAACAATTCCGATAATTCCAAAAAAAAGCAAAGCAATAATAGTTGGTGAAGATGATATTGACCGAATATACTCATCCAACTTTCCAAAAAGTCCACCCGCTAATGCCAGTGTCATGATCACCAGAGAAAATAAAGAAGAAAGCGTCGAAAACCGATAATTGATCGTGGAATAATTTCTGGCGGTTTTATATTTCTCATCAGTGAAGACATCTTCCATAATTCGCGGAACTTCAGGTGACCAATTTTTAATATTGAGGTAATCGAGTATTGTTTCAAAAAAAAATCCTCCAACAAGAATTGTAAAAATAATAGTAAGCATAACAATCTATTTAAATCGTATAGCACTAAATATAAACTGATATTCAATAGTGCTTAATAGGCCCCTGCCCTTTTCCTTAAAAACCATTCCAGAGTTAGAAGTCCAAGAATAATATAAAAAACAAGTTTCCAGTCAACAAGATCACGAAGCTTATAATGAGAATAGGTAATTGTCTTAATATCGTCTCTGGAAAGCAATGCTTTACTTAATTCATCAATTTGCGCAGGAAAAAACATAGTACCACCGCTTTGTGAAGAAAGAGAAAACAGGAGTTGATGATCTGCAACAGTTTCAGTTTGTTCAGCCTGAAGGGCGGCAACGCTAAGTTCTCCTTCTGCATTATAAAGTTTATCTCCAATTTTAACGTTTGCCTTAAAACGGTATTGACCCGGTGGAAAATAGCCGGCGTTTAAAGTATAGCTTTTTTCTGTCTTAGAAAAAGTATATGAAAAAGACTTTTTATCACTGTTGAAAAGTGAAATACTAATATCAGGAGAATTGATAAGTTCATAATTATCGTCGTAAGCTTCAGCATCTAGCGTTACAGGTTCATTCTCAGAAAAAGTGGTTTTATTAATCAGGCGAAAATGTGTTTTGTTTTCTTTCACGCTTAAATTCTGGACGGATTTTAATAACCATTCATTAAAGGAATTGAAATTGTTATTGGCTGAAAAGTCACTAATCCGCCATCTCCAAATTCCTTCTCCGCATAAAATCCCTTTTCTGTATTCACCATTATCATTAAAAAGTTGTAATGATACATCGGTACTAACTGAACCGATTTGTTGTTCCAGTAAAACTGCATTATCTGTTGTTTGTTTATACTGTCCAAAAGGAGCAAGTAAGGGTGGAAAAGAAGGCATCATCCGTTTTAAATCTTCACTTACTGTAAATCTGGAAAAATCACCATTTACTACTGCCTGAACCGTATTTAATTTGGCATTGTCGCCTGTAATTTCAAGTCCGGATTGTGTGTTATTAAAGAGGCTTACGGAAGTCTGAGCACCAAGTATAAACCACACAGGAATTCTGCCTGAGTTTATTTGAGAAAGCAGATTGTTTACAGGGTTTGCAGAAGAAGGAAGGTTATGAAGAATAATAAGATTATAATCTTTGACTTTATCCACCTCCGATGCCATACTTATTTTAACAGAATAATTTTGACTGCTCTCAATTCCTTTTTTAATTGCAGCCAGATCAGGGTGAGGAGAATTGGCAACAATTAGAATCTTTTGTTTACTCTCAACTATTTCAAAGTAAATATCCTGTTGATTATTGACAGTAGTCATTTCCCCTGAAACGGATGATACTTTAATTTTGTAGTGAACAAGTCCGGGCTTTTTAGCATCCAGCATAATGGGAATAAGCTGAGAAAAGCGATTCCCGCTGATTGATATATCTCTTGAAAAAAGAATGGATGAATCCTGTTGAACAGTAATTTTTGATTTTTCACCGTTACATTGGCGTGCATTAACCGTTACTTCAAGAGGAAAAGAATTTCCGAGGTAAACAACCTTATTATAATTTACTCTTGAGATTAATAGATCTCTCTGAACTGTGGTATCACCAAGAGCAATGGTATAAACAGGTACTTTAAGCTCATTATTGTAAAGAGGACTACTGCCGCGATTGTATAATCCATCGCTGGCAATTACAATAGCGCCCACATTTCTGTTTCCAAATTTAATTGCTAGTTGCTTTTGAAGGGCAGAAAAATCCGTTTGCTTATCCCTGAACGAATAATCAATTTTATCGCTCACTTTATCTCCGAAACTGATAGGTTGAACTTCATATCTTTCTTTCAAATCATCCATCAACTTGTCCATTGATTTAGCATATCCATCAGGATTAGTATAAAATGCAGAATCTCTGTTCAAAACAAGGCTCTGAGAATTATCCTGGGCAATAATTAAAAGTGGCTTCTCCTTTTCCCTGCTAAATGACTTAATTAGCGGAGTCAATAAGAGAATCGATAATATAAAAACTGCCATTGCTCGAAAAGCAAAAAGTGTTTTCCTTAACCATTTATGAATTCCATCGAAAGAATGATCCCTGCGATATAATAAATAGGCAAAGGCCAAACCTGCGATAATGCAAAATAGAATCCACCAGGTAGGAAGTTCTGTGATTAGTTTAAAGTTCATAAAGTTGGCAAAGATAGTAATTCGCTTTTGGGATAACAGGATGATAAAGTAATTAGTTTATTCATTAATTTTCAAACGAAAAGATTCAATAACTATTTGTTTTACTTACCTTTGAGGGCTGTCAAGTCTGTCGCCTTTTTGAAAGACAAAGGGAGGAAAGTCCGGGCAACACAGTGCATCCTGCTTCCTAACGGGAAGGTATCCGCCGGTTGGCTGATAACAGAAAGTGCCACAGAAAATAACTATCCGCCAATTGTCGGACAAATCCGCCGAAAGGCTGACAAGGGTGAAAACGTGAGGTAAGAGCTCACGGTAATCGACAGTGATGCCGGTTACGGGTAAACCTCAGGAGTTGAAAAACCAAATAAGTCATGGTAAAGGGCTGCACGCCCGATTCTTCGGAGCCATGACGGGTAGGTTGATTGAGGTGACATGCGAATGTCATCCCAGATAAATGACAGTCATCTTTGCTTCGTGCAAAGGTTACAGAACCCGGCTTATCAGACAGTATTAAAACAACGTCCTTCTTCGGAAGGACGTTGTTTTTTAAAGTGTATGTCCTGTAAAAAATTAACAAATATTTAAAAAAATACATGGTTAATAAATGAATTGAGTTTAATATTTTTGCAGCCCTGATATTAGTTTTATGAATAAAATTTCTTTGTGCATTATTTTTTTGTTAGCTCTATCCCGTTCAGGATTTTCTCAACAATATACAATAAGTGGTTTTGTCAAAGAAGAATCAACAGGCGAATCGCTTGCAGGAGCCAATGTTTATCTGAAAGAAAACCTTAAAGGAACCTCAACAAATTCATATGGCTTTTATTCGTTAACTGTTCCTGCCGGTACATATACTTTAATCTTTTCTTTCCTGGGATTTCAGAATCAAGAAATTCCTTTAGTACTTGATAAAGATATCAGGCAAAACATTGCTTTGAAAAACAGTTTCATAGAAACAAAAGAAGTAACAATAACAGCTGAAAAAGAAGACAGAAATGTTCAGAGCACTGAAATGGGTAGACAAAAACTGGATATAGATAAGATAAAAACATTGCCGGCATTTATGGGAGAAGTGGATATATTGAAATCCATTCAATTGCTTCCCGGAGTTTCTTCTGCCGGTGAAGGGAATAGCGGATTTTATGTGCGTGGCGGCGGTCCTGATCAAAATTTGATTTTACTTGATGAAGCCAATGTATATAATGCTTCTCACCTGTTCGGTTTTTTCTCTGTTTTCAATTCCGATGCCATACAAAATGTAACGCTCACCAAAGGAAACATGCCTGCAAATTATGGAGGCAGACTTGCATCCGTTCTCGATATTCAAATGAAAGAAGGGAATAATAAACGTTTCAGTGGTGAAGGAGGAATCGGTTTTGTTT
>JAYURB010000662.1:0-2240 GCA_043756425.1 Bacteroidota bacterium | reverse complement strand
ATCGTGCAATAACCTATTTTGTTCAGCAACACGGTATTTCCCTTTTAGAATTACAGACAATGAAGTCGGAAGAAATTGTAAAAATGATGGCTCATGTTCAAATCAGTTTCAAGGTCAATCCTGAAAATGGTTTTTCTGAAATTTTTCTGAATGGAGTTAATGTTGAAAAGAAAATCCGTGAACTAAAGGTTTCTGATTGGGTCAGTCCTGTCAGTGCAATACCTGCTATTCGCAAATTAATGGTTTTACAGCAACAATCTTATGGAAAAGATAAGGGTCTGGTAATGGATGGAAGAGATATTGGAACCACCGTTTTTCCGAATGCAGAACTTAAGATTTTCATGATAGCTAATAAAGAAATCAGAGCCAAGCGTCGTTTTGATGAAATGAATAGTAAAGGTTTTATGGTTTCTATGGATGAAGTTTTAAAAAACAATGAAGAACGTGACCAGACCGATACGACGCGTAAAGAAAGCCCTCTTCGAAAGGCTCAGGATGCTATTGTTCTGGATAATTCTTCTATGAATGAAAAAGAGCAATTAGAATTCGCAATGGGATTGGTTGAAAAAGCATTGGCCACACAGAATGTTCAGCATTAAGGTATTTTCCTTAACCTTTAAGTCATCCTAATTGTCGTTTCTCTTCTTATCTTTGCATTATGAAAGTTGAAATTGATCCCTTTTCCGGTTTTTGTTTTGGAGTTGTTTATGCCATTGAAAAGGCTGAGGAAGAGTTAGATGTTAGCGGGCATTTGTATTGTTTGGGAGACATCGTTCATAACAGTAAAGAAGTAGAACGGTTGCATTTAAAAGGACTAGAAGTAATCGATCATGAGAGACTTAAAAATCTCAAAGATTGCAAAGTTTTGATTCGTGCCCATGGAGAGCCGCCGGAGACCTATGCAATCGCTTTGAAAAACAATATTGAACTTATTGATGCTTCTTGTCCTGTAGTTTTAAAACTACAAAATCGTGTCAGAACTAGTTTTCAAAAGGTAGAGGACGAAGACGGACAATTGATAATTTATGGCGAACCGGGACATGCAGAAGTGAATGGATTGATGGGTCAAACAAAAGGGAAAGCTATCATTATTAAAAACGAAGACGATCTGGGTAAAATTGATTTTACCAAACCTCTATATCTGTTTTCTCAGACAACAAAAAGTACTGCAGGATTTGCAAAAATCAAGAAGCTAATTGAAGACAAAGTATATAAATCAATGGAAGAGGAGGTAACCGATGAATTCCTGGTTACCAATGATACAATATGCAGGCAGGTTTCAAACAGAGAGCCCCATTTAAATAAGTTCTCGGCAAGCCACGATGTTATTCTTTTTGTCAGCGGAAAAAAGAGTTCCAATGGTAAAGCACTATACGAAGTTTGTAAGTCGGTAAATCCGAATTCTTACTTTATTGAAGATGTTGAGGAAATTGATGAGACTTGGTTTAAGAATTTTGACTCAATTGGTGTTTGTGGTGCTACTTCCACACCCCTTTGGCTGATGCAAAAGGTTGCCCAAAAAGTAGAAAAAATTGGAGCTGCAGTCTGACCATTTTTAAGAATCTAATCCCATTCTTTTCTATATAAATCTTATTTCCCCTCTTTTTTCTAAATAATTTGCTTTTTTTCGCATCTTTTTACTAATTTTTCCACTCTTTATAAATCCTTAATTTTCCACTCTTTCTCATTAAAAAGTTTCTCATTTCCTCTTTTTCCGTTTGAATTTTTTTGATACATTTGCATCCCTTTAAGCGAAAAAACCAATTTATATATTAAAACATTAAAAACTAAATGATTACAGAAGAAATCACCAACCCTACTGCCCCCGAGTATAAGCCGGAAGCTTTTAACTGGGATTCTGCCGGAAAAGGCTGGAATGACTATTCCACTGAGGAGCGTACTAAAATGGAAAAGTTGTACGACGACACCTTAAATGCAGTGGTTGAGCATGATATAGTGGATGGCACCATTGTCACTATTTCAAGTAAAGATGTTTTAATAAACATCGGATTTAAATCAGACGGTCTGGTTCCATTAACGGAATTCCGCCACATGCCTGATTTAAAAATTGGTGATAAGGTAGAAGTCTACGTTGAAACACAGGAAGATAAAAATGGTCAGCTAATACTTTCTCACAAAAAAGCTCGTGCTTTAAAATCGTGGGATCGTGTAAATGCATCGCTTGAAGGAGATGAAATTATTCAGGGCTTTGTTAAGTGTCGTACAAAAGGCGGACTTAT
>JAYURB010000661.1:0-5121 GCA_043756425.1 Bacteroidota bacterium | reverse complement strand
ACATCGCAGTTTAAACAACGCTGTGCTTCTTTGAAACCAGTTGGTAAATTGAATCCGAGTTCCACTTCTATCTTTCTGTTTTTTAAAACCACTGCCTTGTCCGCCTGCGGTACCACATAGCGGTCATCGTCAGACACTTCACTGTCAAACGCCCATTCGTGGATTCCCATTTTGGTGCTGTACAGATTGGTAAACGGAGCAGGACGCTCACTTACCGCTTTTCCATGGCAAAACAAATCTATGGAAATAGCTGCCTGATGCCCTTGTGCCACCGCAGTGATTACATTTTTAGGTCCCAGTGCAGAATCTCCTCCGAAAAATATATTGGGTACTGCAGATTGAAATGTATCTGCATTGACCACCGGCATTTCCCATTTATTAAATTCAATTCCCAAATCCCGTTCAATCCATGGAAAACTATTTTCCTGTCCCACTGCAATCAGCACATCATCTGCTTCCACAAATACTTCCGCATCTCCGGTAGGTTCCAGAGAACGTTTTCCGTTTGCATCATATACTGCATGTACTTTTTCGAAATTCATTCCGATGAGTTTTCCGTTTTGTATAACGTAACTTTTCGGTACGTGATTGTCTATGATAGGAATATCTTCGTGTATCGCATCTTCTTTTTCCCAGGGGCTCGCTTTCATTTCTGCAAACGGACTGCGCACTATTACTTTTACGTCTTTACCGCCTAATCTTCTTGAGGTACGGCAGCAATCCATCGCCGTGTTTCCGCCGCCCAGTACAATCACCTTCTCGCCTATTTTTGTGGTATGTTCAAACGCCACACTTGCCAGCCACTCGATACCTATATGAATATTGGCGGCACCTTCCTGTCTGCCCGGCAATTCCAGATTTCTGCCTTTCGGCGCGCCGGTGCCCACAAAAATGGCATCGTATTTCTGGTCAATGATTTCTTTTAAACTTTTTACGTAGGTATTGAAATGCGTATGTACACCGATACTCAAAATCTGATTCACTTCTCCGTCCAGCACTTCAGCAGGTAAGCGAAAAGATGGAATCTGACTGCGCATCATACCGCCGCCTTTTTCCTGCTCGTCGAACAAATGAATTTCATATCCGAGTACAGCTAAATCTCTTGCAACAGTTAAAGAAGAAGGACCTGCACCGATGAGTGCCACTTTTTTGCCGTTCATTTTTTCCTGTTTCTTAGGCAAGAGATGTTCGATATCGCCTTTATTGTCTGCGGCAACGCGTTTTAATCTGCAAATCGCCACCGGCTCTTCATCTTCCAGTCTGCCGCGTCGGCAAGCCGGTTCGCAGGGGCGGTCGCAGGTACGGCCGAGGATACCGGGAAATACATTGGATTCCCAGTTGACCATATAGGCTTCTGCATATTTTTCCTGCGCGATGAGACGGATATATTGGGGCACAGGTGTGTGCGCCGGGCAGGCATATTGACAATCAACCACTTTATGGAAATATTCCGGGTCTTTTACATTTGTAGGTTCCAAACTTTATTTTTTTCTATCATTTACGGGCAATGTAGCCTATCGTTTCAAATTGCGCATCAAATTTAAGCATACATCAAACGATTTCTGATACAAATTTATAAACATTTTGGTAATCCTTTAGACATTTTAGGAGAAATTAACGGCGGCGTTGGTATTACAATATGGTATAAGAAGTATAATATATAAAAAACTTCCTCCTATATTTACTAATTAGCGGGATAGAGGAAGTTTTTGGGTTAAAACTTCCTCTATAAATTAGTTAGCCACAATTCTAAAATGACAAATCTTGACCTATCAAAATTTCCTGAAATAGAAACCATACATGGGTTACTATTGTATGATCCATTTAAAGAGTTTGAAACTATTTCACAACTTGGCGATATATCCGAAAGGATTTATGGCTGTTCAACATTTCTTGCAACGCATCCAGACGAAAAATATCCATTTTTTTCAGAGAAAGCATACTTAAGAGGATTCGTAAATGAATTTTCTTCACTAAATGAAATCCTAAAGGCTCACGCAAATATAGAATTACAAAATATTTCAATTGAAAAAACTGATTATCCTTTATTTCATTTTATAAAACTTATAAGGAATATAAATTTTCATATAAAGTCAATAAAAGCAGGGCATTCTACTTTCCAAGCAGTTTATGTTAATAAAATTACAAAAGAAGAAAGCGAAGAGGAATTTACTATAAATAGATTTATAATTGACGAATGCAACATCGAATTACTAAAAGCTGCAAGAGACTTTAGACATTATAAAACATCTGATTTGCAAAAAACCCTGGAATGGATCGAAACAAATCAAAAAGTATATGGAATAAATGGCATTCTTGAGGAAGCTTTAAGACAATATTGTAGATTAATAATTAATACTGTGGCTAACACGCGCTTAGCGTAACGGCTACAGTTATCTTAATTCAAGGTTTCTGTTTTTAGCAATTTTTTCTAAATTTAAATTTTGTATTTTTAATATGCCGCCCCGCCAAGCGCATGACCGTTGTATGTAATTTGTATGCCAAAATCATATGATATAATATATTTCATAGACTTTGCCAACTCAAAAAATGGCAAATGTCTTTCTAGTGAATACAAATCATTAAATACAAAATTGAAATGGGAGTGCTACGAAGGGCACATTTGGGAAACTATACCTAACAGCATTCTGCGCGGAACATGGTGCAAGATATGCTCGGGTAAAGCTAATAAGACTATTCAAGATATGAAGAAGATAGCCATATCTCGTGGTGGAGAATGTTTATCAGAGAAGTACATAAATGGCAAGTCTAAATTGATATGGAAATGTGCTAATGGTCATGTTTGGCAAGCGATACCAAATAATATTAATCAAGGCAAATGGTGTCCGGATTGTTCTACAGGTTTAAGCGAAAGAATATGTCGTACATATTTTGAAGAAATATTTAAAGTTCCTTTCCCTAATACAAAAGGTCTGAAGTGGTTAAAAAATGAAAGAGGTAACTACCTGGAGTTGGATGGTTATAACAGAACACTGAAACTAGCATTTGAACATCAAGGTGAACAACATTATGATGGAGAGAGCTATTTCGATAAGGCAAAGTATGATGAAATAAAATCAGAATTATGTAAAAATAATGGAGTTATTCTCATTCACATACCCCAGCTTGGAGTTTTGCTTTCCCATTCGAATTTTCATAAATTGATAAAAGAAAAATTAAAAGAAACTAGATTTTGTAAATACAATTTTCCACCACTCCAAAATATAGACTTAAAGCGTGCTTATATCAATAGAATGGACATTGAAATGCAGAAATTAGCTAAAAAAAGAGGTGGTCAATTTTTATCAAAAAACTACTTAGGTAGTTTGTCAAAACATCAATGGAAATGTAAATTTGGACATTTATGGTCAACTACACCATCTGCCATTAGTTCTGGAAATTGGTGTCCCAAGTGTGCCATAAAACAGTCTGCCGATAAACGAAAAGCGGACTTTAATGAAATACTTAGTATTATAAAAGGTAGACAAGGCCTATGTTTGCAAACAAACTATGAGAATTCAAAATCAAAAATAAAAATAAAATGCAATGAAGGTCATGTTTGGGAGACGCTTCCTTCTAATTTAAAAAAGGGCCACTGGTGTCCCGCATGTGCTAATCAAGAAAAACTCACATTGGATTCTCTTAAGGAATTGGCAGAATCAAAAAAGGGAAAATGCCTAAGTACCTCATATATTAATGCTAACTCACTGCTCAAATGGCAATGTGAAGAGGGACACACTTGGGAAGCTCCTGCAGGACGTATTAAAACAGGTAGCTGGTGTTTAAAATGTTCTGGAAGTGCCAAATTAACCTTGTCTTTGTTTAAGGAAATTGCCAAAGAAAGAGGTGGCAAGTGTCTAAGCCAAGAATATATAAATGCTAATTCAAAACTTGAGTGGGAGTGTTCTAAAGGCCATAGGTGGTTTGCTAGGGCAAATCATATAAAGAGAAAAAGTTGGTGTCCTTTATGCAAGAAGTTATCTTCTACAAAGAAGCGAACTCTTGGTATTTCAGCAATGCATGAATTAGCAAAAGACTTAAATGGCAAATGCTTATCCAAGGAATATTCTAACAATAAGTCGAAACTAACTTGGCAATGCGAAAATGGACATACCTTTGAAAAAAGCCCATCAGATTTGAAAAGAGGCAGATGGTGTCCAGAATGTAAAAAACTACCTAGAACATCGGTTGGCAATAAGGCGGCTGATGTAGTTCTATGAAACATTTGTACAAAGTTCAACATTGGAATTTATCTATCGTTTGGTGTCCTCACCAACAGAAAAAGAAGACAGACTCAATGGTTATTGCAAACACCCACCAGTAGAAAAAAAATCATTTCACGGTTCCTACAAGATTCTGGTTCATCCTTTTTTCTGATACCCGTAAAGTAGGCGTCTGTACCACTTTCCACTGTTTAAATTGCTCCTTTACTTTTTCAAATACGTCATTAATTTTTGTGCCCGGCGGCGTCTTCTTATACACTTCCAGCAAAGCCGCCGTAAACACGCCGTGACTGCCGTCTTTAAACTTCTTTTCTTTAGCCTTTTGTACATCATTGGTAGCAGACATGAAAACAAATTTTGAATCCGGTATCAGCGACGGCGGGTTGAATTCAAAAGGAGTATAAATAAACCCGGCAGGAGATACCTGTTTTGGTTTATTTGCATTTCTGGCAATGCCCGTGCTGTCATCCGTTACCGTTTCTGCCGGAGCTTCCATAACGATATTTTCCGTTATTTGGTCTTCATCCCTGTAAGGAATATCGCTCAGCAATATCATCAGGTAATCTGTACTTTCCACGAGGTCTGCCATCAGCTCCGTGCCCTGTATCGCATTTAAATTTCCCTTTTTGGTATAGTTGGTTTTTTTTAACACCTGCTTTTTAAGTACTTCTAACGAATCCAGCTGCTTCAGTACCTCATCCGTTAATGTTGTGCGCACCCTGCCTGATGTTTGTGCGCTTACCCGGATGGCATCCAGGTTATCCAGCAGAGAAATAAGTGCCTCAGATTCCTGTGCGGTAAGGCGGTAATCCACCGGATTGATTTCATTCACTACAGTCATAGTTGCCCTCACAAAATCGCTGTTGCCACAGGCATCTTTTGCCGTAAACGTCACTAA
>JAYURB010000660.1:0-5121 GCA_043756425.1 Bacteroidota bacterium | reverse complement strand
ATTTAGTAAATGCTAGCCATCCACAAGTTATTGAAATATGGAATAACGTTTTCATGGAATTCAATAGAAAAGCAGATGGCAGCCTGGAACCATTGCCTTCAAAACATGTCGATACAGGGATGGGTTTCGAACGCCTCTGCATGGCCATGCAGAAAAAAACTTCCAATTACGATACCGATGTTTTTCAACCGCTGATTCAGTTTATTTCCATTCATGCAAAAAAGAAATACGGATCTGATGAAAAGACAGACATTGCCATGCGCGTAATGTCTGATCATATAAGAGCAATTACACTTGCAATTGCCGACGGACAGCTGCCATCCAACAATAAAGCAGGTTATGTAATACGGAGAATTCTTCGTCGGGCCGTCCGTTACGCCTTCACCTTTCTCAATTTAAAAGAACCATTCCTGAATAAATTAGTTCCTGTTCTTGCTGAACAATTCAAAGGCGTCTTCCCGGAAATTAAAGCACAGCAGGATTTTATTATTCGTGTAATCCATGAAGAAGAATCCGCTTTCCTGCGTACGCTGGATACAGGAATAAAAAGATTTGAAGAATACACCGGAAAAATAGTTGACGGCAAATTCGCTTTTGAACTATACGATACTTTCGGTTTTCCCATAGACCTTACACAATTAATGGCCCGTGAAAAAAACATGGAAGTCGACATGGATGAATTCAACAAATGCCTGTTAGAACAAAAAGAACGTTCCCGCGCAGCTGCTGTTGTTACTACCGATGACTGGGTAATTGTTCGGGAAGGTGAAAGTGTTGAATTTACTGGTTACACAGAACTCGAAGGAACTACAGAAATTTTACGCTACAGAAAAGTAAAAGCGAAGAACAAAGAACAATTTCAAATCGTTCTTAACCGTACTCCTTTCTATGCTGAAAGCGGCGGACAAGTAGGTGACACCGGATATATTGAATCAGGAAATGAAAAAATATCCATTACCGATACGCAAAAAGAAAATAATCTGATCATTCATTTCTGCGATAAACTTCCAACCGATCCTTCCAAAACTTTTACTGCAAAAGTAAATAGCATTCGAAGGAAACTCATAACCAATAACCATTCTGCTACTCACCTGCTCCATGCCGCTTTAAAGCAGGTTCTAGGAACACATGTCAATCAAAAAGGATCTCTGGTTAATCCCGATGAAACACGTTTCGATTTTTCTCATTTTGCAAAAATTACGGATGAAGAGATTCAACAGATTGAAAAAATCGTCAATGAAAAAATCAGGGAAAATATTCGTCTCGAAGAAAGAAAGAATGTTCCCATTAAAGATGCAATGTCTTTAGGCGCCATGGCACTATTCGGCGAAAAGTATGGTGATTTTGTGCGGGTAATTATTTTTGATCCAAAATTTTCCATAGAACTTTGCGGTGGCACACATGTTGAAACAACCGGACAAATCGGCCTGTTTAAAATAGTTTCTGAAGGTGCTGTTGCAGCCGGTGTTAGACGAATTGAAGGAATTACGGCTGTTAAAGCAGAAGCTTTTATAGAAAAACAAATTGCTGAATTAAAAACTGTCAGGGAACTGCTAAAAAATCCAAAAGATTCTGCTCAAAAAGTGCAGGAATTGCTTGATGAAAATACTGCATTAAAAAAACAAATTGAACTTTCTACTGCCGAAAAAACACAATTCGTAAAACACGATCTTTTAAAACGAATAAAAAATATTAACGGAATTAATGTTATTGCTGAGCGTGTTGAATTACCAACAGCGGATGCCATTAAAAATCTCTCTTTCGAATTAAAAAATCAGGTTGAAGGATTGTTCTTCCTTGCAGGAGCAGAAATTGATGGCAAAGCATTGCTCTCACTTATAATTTCAGAAAATCTCGTTAAAGAAAAAAACATGGATGCTACCCGCATTATCCGTGAACTTTCCAAAGATATTCAGGGCGGTGGCGGCGGACAAGCATTTTATGCAACAGCCGGAGGGAAAAATCCCGATGGACTCAATAAAGCGCTCGGCCGATTCAATGAATTTATTAATTAAATTACGAATTTTGCCGCTAAAATTATTTGCAAAATCAAAAACACAAACAACCATATACCTGCCATGAGTAAAAAAATTAAATCCATTAAACGTTTCAACCAGAACTACAGAAACTTTAATTACTCTGAAATGACAAGCATTGCTGATGATGAATTTCTGGAGTTTGAGTTTTTAATGGATGAAAATGGAAATACCTTAGAAGAGATTAAATACGCTGCAGATAGTTCCCTGGAAGAAAAAAACACATACACCTATTATCCATACGGTAAATTACATTCACATACATTATTATATGCAGTCGAAGACGTTTCTCAAAAAAGAATATTGACCAGAAATGAAAAAGGTAATCTGTTATCAGAAGAAAAATATTACGGTAACGATTCAGGAGAAAAAACAGTTTATGAGTACGATAACAAGGACAATATCATTGCCATAAAATATTATGATGAAGAAGGCGAATTTACTACCCGATCCGATGTAAAATACAATGAAAAAGGAGATGTAACGGAACGTATAACGTATAATTCCGACAATAAGATTACTTCTCGTATTGCCTTCTCTGTACCCGAAGAACACCAGATTGAAGAAAGTGAATTTGACGAAAACAATAAGTTGATTTCAAAAACATTATTGAAATTCAATAATGAAGGCAAAGAAATTTCTTCTGTGCAAACTAGTCCGCAAGGAAAATTAATTTCAAGTGTATTAAACACATTCGATGAACGCGGAAATGTAATTCAAAGAGTTTACAAAGATTTTTACAGTAAGACCATAAAATACACTTACAATGAAAAAAATCTCCTGACCATTCAGGAACTCTACGACGACAATGGCCTCCTGCTTCGCAAAAACATGTATGAATACGACGACGACGGAAACATTATTGCAGAGCAAACCTATGAAATGGACACCTCACGCGGCGGAAGAGATAAACATTTCGGAACACGGTATGAGTATCAGTTTTGGGAATAGGTTATTAATTTTCAAATTCCCGAATTCTCAAATTAAATTCATTTACTGGCAAATTGCACCACATCCTTATCTGTAATTTTCTTGTCGGAAAGAATTACTAGGCGCTCTGCCACATTTCTTAACTCTCGAATATTTCCTGTCCAATTAATTTTCTGAAGCTCCTTTATAGCATCAGGAGTAAGTTGTTTGACAGGCATACCATAATCCTCACAAATTTCTTTAACAAATGATTCTGCAAGTAATGGAATATCTTCTTTTCTTTCATTTAGAGATGGCACATGAATAAGGATTACACCTAATCGATGATAGAGATCTTCGCGAAAATTACCCCTTTCCATTTCAGCTTTTAAATCCTTATTGGTAGCTGCAATGACTCTTGGATTAACCTGAATTTCTTTCTCCCCACCTACTCGTGTAATTTTATTTTCCTGAAGTGCTCGAAGTACTTTGGATTGTGCAGATAAACTCATATCTCCAATTTCATCAAGAAAAAGTGTTCCATCATTGGCAAGCTCAAACTTACCAAGTCTTTGCTTTATGGCTGATGTAAAGGCTCCCTTTTCATGACCGAATAATTCGCTTTCTATTAGTTCAGATGGTATGGCTGCACAATTGACTTCTATAAGTTGAGCGGCAGCCCTTTTGCTTTTTTCATGTATCCAACGCGCTACTAACTCCTTGCCTGTACCGTTACTTCCGGTGATCAACACTCTGGCTTCCGTAGGCGCAATTCTTTCTACCATCCCTTTTATTTTAATAATAGAGGGTGAATTGCCAATCATTTCCCGTGTCTTGAAAATTTTTCGGCGAAGCGTTTTCGTCTCAGTAATTAGAGAAGATTTATCAAGTGCATTGCGCACCGTAACAAGCAGACGATTCAGGTCCGGTGGCTTGGAAATATAATCGTATGCTCCTTTACGAATAGCATCGACGGCAGTTTCTATTGTTCCATGTCCTGAAATCATTACAACAGGTACTTCAGGTTTTAATTCCTGAATTTTCGTTAAGACCTCTATACCATCCATCTTTGGCATTTTGATATCGCATAGAACCAAATCAAAATTCGAAGATTGAATTTTACGAATTCCCTCCATTCCATCATTTGCAATATCTACTTCATATTTTTCATATTCTAATATTTCTTTTAACGTACTGCAAATTGCTTTTTCGTCATCGATAATCAGTATTTTCATAGTATAATAGTATATTCAACCTTTAAAATATTTTCAATTCTTAGAATCTTAATTAAATTCTTTCCAAAGTACGCCCTCCTTTAATGCAAATTTTGAAAGATGCATTTCTTTGATGGACATACTTTTTAAAACATGGTTTGTAAAAAGGGTTGCCAAAACTATCATGTCTACGCGCATTTTGATAAGTCCTTTCATATTCAATCGTTCTTCTAAGGATGAGTTAATAATTATTTTACTTAGCTTCTTAAATTCCGTCATGTCAAATTTATACGAACTTACATTTCTAATTATATTTTTGCCATGAAAGTGATGCCCTGCCATTTCTGCAAAGGTGTCGAAAGATCCTGAAGATCCAATTAGCTTTCTAACGGGATATTTTTTTAATGCTTGCTTCAGAATACTTAAATTTTCCTCAAAGTAGTTTTCAATTTTTTTTATTTCAATCTTTCGTATTGGATCAGATGGAGAAAAGTGGGCTAGTAAACGGGCAGCCCCAATATTGAAACTGTTTTTCCAGAAAATCCGCTTTTCATCTGCTATAACAAATTCAGTGCTTCCGCCGCCAATATCCATAATCAAGGAAGGCTCTTCCAGCCTGATGCATTGTCTTACACCAAAATAAATAAGCTCTGCTTCTTCCTCTCCCGATATAATACGAATGTTCAGTCCTGTTTCTTCCTTAACAGCTTTAACAAAGTTTTTCCCGTTTTCCGCACTGCGAATTGCTGAAGTGGCATAAGCAACCACTTTGTCGGGCTTATGCTTTTTAATAACTTCACGAAAATGCAAAAGTGTATTTAATCCCCGCCGAAAAGGTTTTGGCGCAATCCAATTATTATGTATGGCTCCTTCACCGAGTTTGACTGCTATTTTAGACCTAAAAATAATTTTAGATTTCTTCTCCTCTACATCGGCAATTAATAGATGAAAAGTATTTGTAC
>JAYURB010000659.1:0-5129 GCA_043756425.1 Bacteroidota bacterium | reverse complement strand
TTATTCAATGTTGCTTCAATATACATGTTATTGTTGCAAGGATTGCTTAAAGTAGTGATAGCGCAATTACGGCAACAAATAAAGAAGTTAAAATTCCAATCGGAACATTGCTGCGGAAGAGTTATGATATTCGAGTACACATACTTCTGATATCCTAAATACGGTGAACTGGAATTAGTGCATTTCGTTTGAACGGTATAACATGGATATGTAATTTCCTGAATTGGACCTGTTTCTTTGTTTAATGTAAAATCAATATTTTTTCCACAGCTTGACGACTTTACATTTAAAGAAATTGAATTGGGTGCAGATACTCCCGCACAATCACGAAAAAATGAAGCTTTGACTTCAAAGTTATTTCCACTGATCCAGGTATAAGATAGTTCCGCCCCGGCAGAGTGAGTAGCATAGGTGTTATTTGAAGAAAATAGAATAATAATCGTTAAAAAAACGAACCACCTGGAAGGAAAAGAGGCTTTGCCAAAAAGAATCACAAAAAACTTCTTTAATAATTTCAATCGATAATAAAGCATAAATTTTTATTCAATTATATATTTTTCAGAGAATTACTTTTGCAATTTCGCCATCATTTCCTATGTAATTATAATTTTTCCGTTTCCTTTTCAACATTACTATTAACAAAAAAAGCAGGACTTCGATTGAAGCCCTGCTTTGGGGAATTATGGGTTATGATATGGCTCTAGGGTTTATTTCCTTCCATAGAAAGGACTTTAAATTCTGTTCGGCGGTTTTGCTGATGTTCTTCCTCTGTGCATTCAACACCATTTGCGCATTTATTGATTAATTGATGCTCTCCATACCCTTTGGCAATAATTCGATCGGCACTAACAGCGTGAGCGACTATATATTTAACCGCAGCATCAGCCCTTTTTTGTGAAAGAACATCGTTGTAATGATCGTCGGAACGGGAGTCTGTATGAGAACTAAGTTCAATGCGTATACCCGGATTATCATTCATAATAACAACAAGCTTATCAAGTCCGGCTGCTGCATCCGGGCGTATGTCAGATTTATCCAAATCGTAATATATATTTTCCAGTACAATTGGCTTGTTTATGATAATTTTTTCAAATTCAATCTTAAGTTTTACAAACATATTCTCGCTAATCCTTTTACCCTTTGTACTAACAGTTTCTGTATTTGTAAAGTAAGAATCTTTGCTTCCCACAATTGAAAAATCAGATTCTTCAGGAAGTTTAAATTTAAATTCACCATCAGGACCGGTAACAATTTCCGTCAACTTGTTTGTGGATATATTCAATAATTCTACTTTTACTCCTTCCAAAGGAAGCTGAGTTGCTTTATCAACAGCTATTCCCTGTAAATTGAAATTAAGCTCGTTTTTAACAAAACTATAAATATTATCCAGGGTGGTAAATTTTACGTTTCGGTTACTTGAAAATAGTCCGCCGTTACCGCTATCGTTGAGTGCTATTCCGAAATCATCAAAACTGGAATTCAACGGGTATCCGACATTCTTGGCCATTGACCAGCTGTTATTACTTTTAGTACTTTTAAAAATATCGAGGCCTCCGAAATTACTATGACCTTCTGAACTAAAATAAAGCACTGTATCTTTCCAAATTGTAGGGAACATCTCATTAAAAGGAGTATTAACATTGGGGCCCAAATTAACAGGCTCTCCCCATTCACCATTTACTTTATGAGAGACGTAAACATCTGTTCCACCGAAACCATACGGTTTATCGCTAACGAAATACAAGCTATTTCCATCACTACTCAGAGAAGGATGTCCATTGCTGTATTCCGGGCTATTATACTTAAAATCTGTTGTATTTACCCAAGTGGAATCCTTACGTATTGACTGACAAATTTTAATATTAATTTCCTGTCGTGTTGATTGAATGGTCTTTCTTTTTACAACATTATTTCTGTTAAAATAGAGGGTATCTCCTTTTGATGAAAATGTTCCAGGACCGTCGTGATACATATTATTGATATCTCCACTCAGTTGCACAGGAGTTGAAAACCCCTTCTCCGGGCTTCCTTTAGCATAATACAATTCCAGAAACGGGCGGCCTGTCCAATCGTATGTCTTACCTTTACTATTTCTGTCGGAAGTAAAAACA
Source organism: Bacteroidota bacterium (assembly GCA_043756425.1). Classification (GTDB taxonomy): domain Bacteria; phylum Bacteroidota; class Bacteroidia; order AKYH767-A; family 2013-40CM-41-45; genus JADKIH01. The sequence goes on along the minus strand of JAYURB010000659.1, from coordinate 3,018 downwards.
ACACCGTTATTATACCAAACAGGAGAAAAATTACTTTGACCGCTATTTAAGGAAGTAGTTTGTATGGTATAGCGAATACTGTCGGCCATCCATTGAGCAATACTATCGCAGCTTAATCGCAGCATTCTCACTGCTGAATCAGAAGGCACAGAACTCAAATACTGGTCGTAATATATTTTTGCCTGCTCGTATTTACCATTCCTCATTAGGATTTGCGCATAATGAAGTTTATGTATAGGCTGGGCCTGCGGAAGTTGTACAGCTTTAGCGTAAGCCTCTTCCGCATTCGCTAAATCATTTATTTTTCTGTAACATTCCGCCAGTTTTATTCGCGCATTGGGGAATTCCTTTTTGCTTAGACCCTTTTGGTATTCAGTAATTGCCGAATTATAAGCAAGATCGTCAAATAGCTTATGCCCTCTGCGTATATGATAACTGGCACATCCGGTTAAAAGTACGGATAGTAAAAAAAGTCGAAAAAGTGATTTTATCATAGGTATTAATTTAATTATTCTTGTATTATTATTCTAAACTTGAATTAAAAATATCTCGGAGTTTTTACTTTTAACATATCATAACCAAAATCATATCCCAGCATAAATTCATGGGATCCATTCGAATAATCCCGAACGTCTGAAAATGTAAAATCATAACTATAGCCAATTCGCCATTGCTTACCCAATTCCAATTCAAGTAAAGCTATAAAGCTATCGCCTGTACGGTAACTACCTCCAACCCAAAACAACTTGCCCAATAAAAAGTTTAAATTAAAATCTGTTTCAATGGGTGCATTCTGAACATATTTTACCAATACACTTGGCTTGATTACGAAATCCGGACTGGCAATAAAAGCATATCCTGTTGTTGCAAAGTAGTGCCTTACCTGGTGTGGAACTAATACTCCATTGTTCAAATCAATGCTCAGACTCTTAGTAGGATCATAACTGAATATGGTGGGAACAGACAAACCGGCATAAAATTTTTCGGAATACAAGTAAGCCCCTGCGCCAATATTAGGCAAGAATCGTGAAACCCTATCGCCCTGGAAAGCAGGATCATTTTCATCCCAATAAATCAGGTCGCTATTCTTAAAACTATAGTACCCTCCTCCACCGCGTAAGCCTACTCCCAATTTTAACTTAGCGGAAACCGTCATTTGGTACGAAGCATTTAAATAAGCATCGGTTCTGTCAGTTACTCCGATTTTATCGTGGCTAATCAACGCACCCCATCCAAGTTTTGATAAACCCAATGGACCATGTAGCGAAGCAACCTGAGATTCAGGAGCTCCTTTCCAATCCATCCATTGCTTTCTATACAACAGCGTTGCCATAATATATTCCTTGCTGCCTGCATACCCCGGATTAAGGAGTAAATGATTAAACATATACTGACTCACAAGAATATCCTGTTGGGCTTTCAATGAATTTAGCCCGCTGACAAATAACAATAGAAAAATTAACTTTTTCATACTTTGCTTTGCTTTATTAATTATTTTCCTGAAAACCTCCTTAAATCAACAAAGGTATTTCTAACTATATTGTTTTTCTTTATTGTGAGTATTACAAAATAAGTTCCTTCCGGCAGCTCTTCTCCATTTTTGTTTTGTCCTACCCAATCAATGTTTTGATAATTCTTTTTGTAATAAACTTCATTCCCCCAGCGGTTAAATACACGAAATTCATTGTCTTTATATCCTTCAATTCCTTTTATTTCATAACCCTCATTATAGACGTCTCCATTGGGTGAAAATCCGGTCGGAAGCTTAATCTCGCAAGCTTCATCGTAATTAACAGAAACTGTATCGGAAACCACACAAAATCCATTGGCAACAGTCCATATAAATATTGTTTGTCCGGTTGCCAGATTGTATACATCTGTAATTGAATTCAAAGAGTCTGAAAAATTTGCCTGACGTGGAAACTGAACTGTCCAAACTCCATTTCCTACGGTCGGATTAACAGCGATAAGGGTAGCTTTATCTTCACACAGATCACTATGTTTTCCTGCATCGGCTGTTGGATTTTCAAAAGAAGTAAGTACCATATAATCCGAACCGTTGCATGCCTGATTTGCTATTGTCCACGTCAAGGTATCTACACCATAATTCAATTGATGAGCCAGCGTATTAAAAACCGTATCATTATCAAATAATACATTGGGTGATGATGACCATGAACTTGTAAAACCAATAAATGAAGTTGCATTTAACATTACAGGATTTAATCCACAAACGTTTAAATCGAAACCTGCACTTACGTTATTAAAGAAATTAAATATAGAAACATTGTCGAAATTTGTACAACCCAGGGAATCTGTAACGGTCCAGGTTAACATATTCATTCCGGGAGGTGAATAAATAACAATTGCCTGAGGATCGATAACATCACTGAATGAAGATACGGTTTGTGAAGACCATATACCTGTGCTTCCCGGAGGCAAAGGCTGAGCACTTAGCTGAATAGAGCTTCCAATGCAAATAGCTGTATCGTTCCCCGCAAAAACAGGAGGTGGCGGTGGTTGATTCAGATTAATTTGCTGTTGCTGTGTACAATTTAATTGATCAGTAACATGCACAATATATACTCCTCCTGCTATGCCTGTGATATCCTGACCAACCTGAGTTCCCGGTGTCCATGTATAAGTGTACGTGCCGTTTCCTCCTGTTACTGAAATGTAGATTGCTCCTGTATTCGTTCCGTTGCATAACGGCTGTAGTATACTGTCGACTGTTATTGCTATTGTAGTATTTTGAAGTATGATAGCAGAGTCTGTTTTGATACAGCCTGCAGCATCTGTCATTATTACTGTATATGTTCCGGGCAAAAGTTGTGTGGCAATGGAATCGCTACCACCGTATGGAGTCCATGAAAATGTATACGAACCTGCTCCACCCGAAACATGAAATGTCGCTGTTCCTGTACTATCTCCAGAACATGAAGCATCCGTAGAAGAAAGTGAATAGGTTAATAATGGCGGATTTGGAATATTCACTGAATCCACCGTAATGCAATTGTT
>JAYURB010000658.1:0-13236 GCA_043756425.1 Bacteroidota bacterium | reverse complement strand
ATTTTTTGTAAAAATAAAAAAGAAAAAGAGAAAAGCCTTGATTAATGCCTCCAGATCCAGCTATCGAGATTCCTTTTATGTAGGGTGTCAATCATAGCAAGTGCCCCTTCTTTATTGGTAGCATTTTCGAAGGTTACATAGTGACGATTGTCGGTTTCAATGATTTGAGCATTCACAAATCCTTGCTGCTTAAGGTTATTGAGCATCTTATCAGCATTTTCTTTTATTTTAAAAACACCGGCAATTACATATAGATTTCTGTATATTGAAGTTGTAACAGTTTGATGTGTAGCATCTTCCTTAACAACCAGTTCAGTTTTAACGGTACTTTTAACGGGATTTTTATTAATTCCTTTTTCTTCACTTTCAGGGATTCCGGCAATTGGAGTGGAATCAATAGGTATAATACGAGTCGTATTCGAATCGAAAGCATTGTTATTTCCTAAATTCTTTTCAGCATTGGCAATATCTAAAGAGTCTTTTGCACCAATTTTAGTTTCCTGAGAGTCAAATGGATTTAGAGAAGTCGATTCGTAATTTTTAGGTCCTGCTATGTAAAGATTAATAGCAAACCAACACATTGCTGCACCAACAAGAACAGCGCCTATATATGCTTTGTTGCGGATAATTGCTTGTCTGATTTGACTCCTATCCGGAGGAACAGAAGGTCGTATGGTTTTTTCGAGAATCGGAATATTTTTTTCCGTTTGCTCACCTCTTTGAATTGGCAGAAAGTTTACCGGCTCCATACCGAATGAATCCTTCAAATGATTGTAATTGCGAAAGGGTTCAAACTGAAGATTTCTTTCTTTGTCGTAATAGAGTGTTCCGATTTCAGTCAGAATGAATTTTTTTCCTTTTTCAAGAGTGTCAAAACAGAATGTGGTATAATTTTCAATAAGCTGAAGCGCTTCAGTATAATTTATTTTTTTTACTTCAACCAAACGGTTTGCCAAAAGGCCGTCGTTGTGTTTCAAAAAAATATTGAAGGCGATATGTCTGAATGGTGGATAGATAATATGCTTTGGCATAATTATCCGCGCCGACTGGTTAGAAGCTAAAAATCCGCCAAGAGCAGGAACAATTACGCAATCATGATCAAAAAGTAATTCACTGATATGGCGATCAATATCTTCCACCTTATTTATTTAATGGGATAAAATTAAGAATAAAGGGCGGGAAGAAAAATTTTTTTTACTGCTAAAATCTCCTTATTATGAGGTTATAATTCAGATTCAGACAACAAATATCAAATTTTATGCTTGCGTATAAACGTAAAATTATCCTCTGAGTTTATCCAGCAAATCATTCAGCCGGACGATTTCTTCTTTTGTTAAAGCAGAAAAATTTTTATCAAAACTTTCATTTTCTTTATCGATGGCTGCAAGAAGGTTTAATCCTTTTTCGGTAATGCTTACTTCGCATTCACGTCTATCAATGTTTGACACAACTCTTTCTACTAAGCCTTTCAATCTTAATTTTTCAACAATTCTGGAAGCGTCGCTCATTTTATCAAGCATCCGTTCACGAATAATTTTCACACTTGCATGCTTGGGATGTTGTCCGCGCAAAATCCTTAGGACGTTGAATTGCTGTGAAGTTAAATCCTGTGGTTTTAAAAGTTTGGATTGAAAAGCATTCAGCCAGTTGTAAGTGTAAATAATGTTCACTCCCAGTTTATGGGTTTCATTTCGAAATTTGTTCTGAAAAATTTCTTGTTCCAGTTTCATGGAATCAGTGCATTGGGACTTCAATAATAAGAATTTCTGAATTGTCATTTGCTTTTACTATGAACTCTTTTATTTCGGAAATACCAATAGCATCTCTTTTATTTAATATTTCCCCATTGATTTCAATGGAACCATCAATTACCATTATGTAAGCACCATTTCCGACTTTCATAACCGGATAGGTAACACTTTTACTTTTTTCAATTGAAGCCAGTGAAATAGCTGCATCCTGGTGAATATATAATTCGCCGTTTTTATTAAAACCTGAAGCAACAGTTTGTATTTTGTTATTGCGCAACGACGGATCAAATGTCTTTTGATCGTAACGGGGTTTTATTCCATTTTCTTTTGGGAAGATCCAAAGTTGAAAAAGCGATACTTCTTCTGTTGAAGATGGATTGAATTCTGAATGCATTACTCCCGTTCCCGCACTCATAACTTGCACATCGCCCGGTTTGATGACAGAACCATTTCCCATATTATCTTTATGTTCCAAAGCTCCCTTCAGAATTATGGTAACTATTTCCATATCGTTATGCGGATGCATACCAAATCCCTCGCCGGAAGCAACGATGTCATCGTTCAGTACTCGCAGCATTCCGAAATGAATTTTTGAAGGATCGTACCAGTTTGCAAAACTAAAACTGTGGTGAGCATCAAGCCAGCCGTGATTGGCATGACCGCGTTCATTGGAACGATGAATAATGGTTTTCATGCAAGTTGATTTTTAAAAAATACCGGGTAAAGTGAAAAATTTCCCTTTACCCGGTGTAAAATTTATTATTGTTTAATTAATACTGCATCAATGGTAAATTCAACAATATCAGAAACAACTGCTTCACCTGTAGCGGCTGCGTCTTTGTATTTCAGATTATAGTCTTTACGGTTGATTTTTCCTGTCGCTTTAAAACCTGCTTTTATATTTCCCCATGGATCTTTAACCGTTCCACCATATACTAAAGGTACTTCTACGCTTTTAGTTACATCACGGATGGTAAGTTCTCCACTAAGAACATATTTGTTCTTTTCAATCATCTTTATTGATTTGCTCTTAAATGAAATCGTTGGAAATTTTTCAGCATTGAAGAAATCGTCACTCATTAAATGCTTATCGCGCATATCATTATCTGTAGTAATGCTGTTTACCTGAATAGTTGCTGTAGCAGTTAAATCAGTCCAGTCTGCTTTTGAAGAAGTAAATGTTCCTTCAAAAGTTTTAAATTGTCCTTCTACATCTGAAATAACAAGGTATTTCGTGTTGAAAGTAATTTTTGAGTGTGCCGGATCCAGTTTCCAGTTTTGAGCAAAGGATGTTAAACTAAGAGCAGCAATTGCCAAAGTCATTGTGATTTTTTTCATTTTAATTTTAGATTTTTTAAGGTTATGGCTGCAAATGTAAGTTAAAACATTAAATGTTACAACATCTATTATTAAAAACAGATTAAAATGACGAAAAGGCGCGTTTTTTAATCAAAAAGATTGAATTCCAATTGCCTTACGGGCTTCCTTTAGGGTATAGGATGCACTTTCACGGGCTTTTTCGGCTCCACGTTTTGCAACTTTCTTTAATAGTGCTTCATCGTTTTTAATTGCCTCAATTTTTTCACGGAAGGGTTTTGTAAACAATATCATATCCTCAGCAAGTTGTTTTTTCATATCGCCATAACGAATCTTCATGGTATTATATAGGTTATCGAAATGGTTAATAGTCTCTTCCGTAGAAACGACGCGCATCAGATCAAAAATGTTCTTTATGATTTCAGGCTTTTCCTGATTTTCCATAGTCGGGCCACTGTCAGTTACTGCCTTCATAATTTTCTTTCTTATGATATCGGGAGTATCAATAAGAAAGATTGCATTGCCTTCTCCTTCACTCTTTCCCATTTTACCGGATCCGTCAAGTCCGGGGATTTTTACAAGATTGGTTCCAAAATTAAAAGCATAAGGCTCAGGAAAGAGTTCACAATTATATAAACGATTAAACCGATTGCCGAACTGACGAGCCATTTCAAGATGTTGCTCCTGGTCTTTACCAACAGGAACCTTCGTTGCACGATGAATTAAAATGTCGGCAGCCATTAATGTTGGATACGTAAGCAAACCGGCATTAATATTATCGGGTTGTTTTCGGATCTTCTCTTTAAAGGTTGTGCAACGCTCCAATTCTCCTACATAAGCATTCATATTGAGAAGCAGATACAGCTCAGCAGTTTCAGGCAGGTCGCTTTGAATATATAAAGTTGACTGCTCTGGATCCAGTCCGCAGGCAAGGTATTCAATAAGCACCTGTTTCACATTGTTGTGAAAATTAACCGGTGTAGGATGTGTTGTAAGCGAATGATAATTGGCAATGAAAAAAAAGCATTCATACTCATACTGCATTTTAATAAAGTTCTTCATCGCACCAAAATAATTCCCAATATGCAGGTTGCCTGTGCTCCGAATGCCGCTGACTACAATTTCTTTCATGGTGCAAAAATAGGAAATTTGGCTTAGTCTTTAGTAATCCTGGTATTCCCGGTTCACGATGTTCTCAATTCATTAATTTTTGCGATTAATGCCTAATTGTAGTTCTTCACAACCTTGCCATTGTCTGTGGCTTTTGTAATTTAGCCCTCTTACAATAGACCGATGGAAAGCAAGATAAAATTACTTGAAAAAAAGATAGAAGAAGCCAAACTCGGCGGAGGCATTAAAAGAATTGAGGCGCAGCATAAAAAAAATAAACTAACCGCCCGTGAACGTCTTGTTTTTCTGCTTGACGAAAATAGCTTTGAAGAGCTTGGCATGCTTGTTACCCACCGTGCCACGGACTTCGGCATGGATAAAGAAATATATTTAGGCGATGGAGTTGTAACAGGCTATGGTAAAATAAATGGACGCCTGGTATATGTTTTTGCTCAGGACTTTACTGTTTTTGGCGGATCACTCTCCGAGACACATGCAAAGAAAATCTGCCGGATTATGGATCTTGCCATACAGAATGGAGCGCCTCTCATAGGTCTGAATGATTCAGGTGGTGCCCGAATTCAGGAAGGCGTTGTTTCTTTAGGAGGCTATGCCGATATTTTTTACCGTAACGTTCTGACATCAGGAGTCATTCCACAGATTTCCGCTATCATGGGACCCTGTGCAGGCGGAGCCGTATACTCTCCTGCCATCACTGATTTTATTTTTATGGTAGAGAATTCTTCATACATGTTTGTAACAGGACCCAATGTGGTTAAAACAGTAACGCATGAAAATGTTACTTCAGAAGAATTGGGCGGAGCCATTACGCATGCCACTAAATCAGGTGTTACCCATTTTACCAGTGCGAATGAAATTGACTGTATACGGAAAATAAAAAAGTTGATGACCTATGTGCCTCAGAATTGCGAGGAAGAATCACCTGCTTACCCGTATTCCGGATCTGATGAAAAGAGAAAAGCGCTGAATAAAATAATCCCTGAAAACCAAAACCAGCCTTACGATATCCGTGAAGTTATTCGCGAAGTTATTGATGAAGATACCTTCTTCGAAGTTCACGAAGCTTTTGCCGAAAATATTGTTGTTGGATTTGGTTTGCTTGCAGGAAAAAGTATTGGCATCGTTGCCAATCAGCCAATACATTTAGCGGGTGTTCTCGACATTCACGGTTCAACCAAGGCTGCCCGTTTTGTACGGTTTTGTGATTGCTTTAATATTCCTCTGTTAGTTTTTGAAGACGTACCTGGTTTTTTGCCGGGAACTGATCAGGAATGGAACGGTATAATTACGAATGGAGCTAAATTATTATATGCATTTTGCGAAGCTACCGTTCCGCGTATTACTGTAATTACCCGAAAGGCTTATGGCGGTGCTTACGATGTAATGAATTCAAAACACATAGGAGCCGATATGAACTTCGCCTGGCCTTCTGCAGAAATTGCCGTTATGGGAGCCAAAGGAGCTGCTGAAATTATTTTCAAAAAAGAAATTTCCGAGGCATCAAATCCCGAAGCAAAGCTCAAAGAAAAAGAAAACGAATACAATACACTATTCGCAAATCCATACAAAGCCGCCGAACACGGTTATATCGATGAAGTTATTTTACCGGAGGATACAAGAATCAAATTGATCTCAGCCTTTTCTATGCTTACCAATAAAGCGGCAAAACTTCCTCGAAAGAAACACGGTAACATTCCTTTGTAAAATGATGAATTATTTATTGTTTTTGCTCACCGTTTTAATTCTGTAAATTATGTTCGCTTTCTTTAATTCAATCATACAATGAACGTACTCCTTTTAGGATCCGGAGGCCGCGAACATGCTATGGCCGTAAAAATTTCAGAAAGCGCCGAATGCCTTAAGCTTTTTATTGCACCGGGAAATGCAGGTACTTCCTATTGTGGTAAAAATGTTGCTTTGGATATTAAAAATTTTAAATCAATCGGCGAGTTTGTTCTTCAAAATAAAGTTGAACTTGTTGTTGTAGGTCCGGAAGACCCTCTGGTTAATGGCATTGTCGATTATTTTCTGCAAGATCCTTTATTGAAAAATATATCTGTTATCGGCCCTTCTAAAAAAAGAGCAGAACTGGAGGGCAGTAAAAACTTTGCTAAGGAATTTATGAAGCGCCATTCCATTCCGACTGCAGCATATAAAACGTTTAAGAAAGAAGAATTCAAAGAAGCGCTTGAATACTTAAAAAAAATAAAACCTCCCTTCGTAATAAAAGCTGATGGACTTGCAGCCGGAAAAGGTGTTGTAATTTCAACAAGTCTTGAAGAGGCAGGCAAAGCCATTCATGAAATCTTGCAGCAATCAAAATTTGGTGAAGCAGGAGACAAAATTGTTATAGAAGAATTTCTTTCGGGAATAGAGCTCTCGGTATTTGTTCTTACCGACGGACAATCGTATAAAATATTGCCTGAAGCAAAGGATTATAAAAGAATAGGAGAAAACGATACAGGCCTTAATACCGGCGGCATGGGAGCGGTATCTCCCGTTCCATTTGCTGATGCAGTTTTCATGAAAAAGGTTGAGGAACGTATTGTCAAGCCTACTATTGACGGACTCATAAAGGATAACATTTATTACAAAGGGTTTGTATTCATCGGTCTCATGAATGTTGGCGGAGACCCCTATGTTATAGAGTATAATGTGCGCATGGGTGATCCTGAAACAGAAGTTGTTTTTCCGCGAATCAAATCAGACGTTCTTGACTTATTTGTAAAAACAGCAAAGGGTAATTTGAAAAATGCTGAACTTGTAATCAGTCATGACACAGCTGTTACTGTAATGTTAGTCAGCGGAGGTTATCCGGGAGATTATGAAAAGGGGAAAGAAATTAGTATCGATAAAGAGTTTGCAACCGGCAGTATTTTTCATGCCGGAACACAATCTTCGGAACAGAAAGTTTTGACAAATGGAGGGCGTGTATTAGCAATTACTTCTTTCGGAAAAACAATTGAGGAAGCGAGAGAAAAATCGTATGCGCAAATAGAGCAAATACACTTTGATAAAATGTACTATAGAAAAGATGTTGGATTGGATCTGATGCAATTTCGGATTCAGTGAAAATAAATCAACAGGAAATCAATCGAATTTCTCAACTGTTTTATGCTGACTCATATAACGCAGCCAAAGAATGAAAGCGACAAAACCGATAACAATAAGCGCTTTATTAAACCAAAGGCCGAAAAAAGGAACGACCTTAAACATAAGAGAGAAAAAATCACCGATTAAGTACCAGATTGCATCCATATTGCTTTTTTTACGTTCACAAATATAATAAGGATTCGGCATTCCCGGCAAATAATATCCTAAAATTAAACGATGATTCGCTTTTTTAAATCGACACAAACTGCCAATCTGCTGATAATTCCGATTATTCTGTTGATTTTTTGGGCCAGGACTATGTTTAAAGCAAATCCTGTTTTAGATGCTTCCGACCTGCCCATTTGGAACCTAATTGTCTCTTTTTTAATGTATTTCCCATCTTGGTTGAATTTTATTATTCTTTTTACCATAGTTACAAGCCAGGTATTATACCTCAATTTTATGCTGAACAGGCATGAGGTTTTATATAAAAACTCTTTTCTTCCCGCTTTAATATTTACCCTTTTTATTTCTTCCACACCGCAGTTAATGCAATTTCATCCGGTAATTATTGTCAATTTTATTGTAATATTTATTCTCGACAGGATCTTCTATTTATATAAAAGCAACTCTAATTTTTCAAGACTATTTGATTGCGGTTTGCTGGCAGGAATATCAGCACTAATTTATTTTCCATGCATTATACTGCTGCCAATGATGCTGGCTACATTATGGGTATTAAGACCGTTTCGTTTAAAAGAATGGCTTATAGTCATTGCCGTTTTTCTTCTTCCTTTTTTCTATGCCAGTATTTATTACTTCTGGAATCACACGCTTCAGGAATTCTGGATATCTTATATGAATCATTTTGGTATTTCAAATCTGAGTTTTGAAATCAATAGGAGTCTGCCGCTGATGCTATTATCAATTTTTTCCGTGATAATATTTTTGCTTTCATCTTCAAAATTAATTTTCAACTACAGAAAAAACACCATACGAACCAGAAGCTACCAGCAGGTATTTGTCATTTATTTTTTATTTGGATTTGGCTGGTTGCTTTTCTCTGCGCGGATAGAATTAATTCAGTTTACATTTATGATTATTCCAATGGTCATATTTTGTTCGTATTATTTTTTATCGGCCAAAAGAAGAATGTGGGCTTACGAAAGCCTTTTGTTAATATGGATAGCGTTGATTGTTTGGAACCACCTTGTGTAAATTATTAAAACCCCCTCTTCCCCAGCCAATAATCCTCCATTCGGCGCATTTCTTCTTTCCCCGATTTACTTTTATCGCTGTAGTCGAGCAAATGCAATATGCCATGTACCATTACCCTGTGCAATTCATCATAAAAGGAAGCGGAATATAATTTTGCATTCGCTTTTACTCTGTCAATGGAAATAAAAACATCTCCTTCAATTTCATTATTCAAAAAAGAATTATCGAATGTTATAATGTCTGTATTATAATCGTGATTCAGATGTTTTTTATTCATCTTCCTCAAATAAGAATCTTTACAAAAAATGAAATTAATATTCGCAGGCCTGCAGCCGTCTTTTTTCAAAACAGCATTCAGCCATTTTACAATCTCTTTTTGTTTTAATAAACGGAAGGAAACGTCTTCTTTGAAAAAAAATATGGGGGTTTCTTTCATGGGAGGGAGCTTTGTGCTTTGTTTTTAGTATTAAGGCTAAAGTACAAAGCAATAAATATATAGTATAAGATTAATGGAATTAATTTCGAGTTTAGAGCGGAATGGTTTTTAAAAACCGTTTTAAATTGAATTTTAGCATTTTTTTGCGGACAGGATTTATTTTTTTTAATATCGCAGGTATTAAACAAATCAGTTATCTTTGAGTATAGTCAACTATTAATTTTAATCTTTTAAAAAGAAATAAATCATGAAATCAATTACCCCCCCCCCCAAGTGAAAAAAATTATCAAAACCTAAAGCAAATTTTTTATGATTTTCATTTTAGGAAAATCGTCCTGATTTTTTTTATACTATTTCTTAATTTTCATTCTTCAAAAGTTTTAGCCAATTGTAAATATCCTGAATTGCCTACAATAATGGGTCCCATATCTAAATGTGATGCTTTGGTTAAGCCATCTTGCACATATTTTATTCAAAACATAGTTGGCGTAAACGTTTATAATTGGTCATGTGTTGGCGGAACCTGTACTCCTTCTTCCAATACCACATCTGCTGAAGTAGTATGGGATCCTCTTTGGACAGGAACCTATTCAATTGCTGTTAGCTTTGGCACTGCTTGCGAAAGTGTTTTATATTTACAATCGTGTGCCTGTGAAATTCAGGGAGTTCACGAAGCCATAGATATCAATGAAAGAGACTTCTCTACTATTCAGTTATTAGCTAAAGCAATTTACCCAGACCCACTTCACTACTCTATACCTCCTTCTCTGGATAGAATATATTTTACCGGTGCAACTATATTTATACGCGGTGAATTAAATATTTTTTTAACACCGGTATATTTTATAAATTGTACATTAATAATGGATATAGGTAGTATAATTTATACTCCGCCAGCCGGCGGACTCAATTTAGGGCAAATATACACGAATACTCATATTTACGGTGCTTGTAATAATATGTGGAAGGGAATTGTTATAGGACCGGAGGGACTGTTAACCTTGGAACAGAATTCTAGCTTGCAGGATGCTGAGTATGGAATCACAATAAACAGTAAAATGACTCTTAATCTTTCCGATTCTAAATTTTCAAGAAATTATGTTTGTATTTATGGCCCGCCAACAATACATATTAATCATTTTATAGGAAGCTTAAATAACAATGAATTCGATGGCAGTTTACCGTTGGTGTCAGGTAGATTTATCGGTCAAAATTTTCATGGACAAATCGCAAATATTGGAGGAACATATCCTGCACCTCAAAACAATTTATCATTTGGAGGTTTTGAATTTCATGAATTGGATCCCACAAGTTCACCATATGCAATTCCTTTCTCACAAATTTCAGGAGACGGGAATTGGTTTCATGATTTTAACGTTGGAATTTATGGATACCATAGTCAGCTTGATGTTTTAAATTGCCGTTTTGATAATATTACCAGATCGGCCGCATATCAATTCTATGGTGACTATATAGGTAGCGCCGTATATGCAGAAACTCCAATATCCTTATCTCAAAATAATATTACAATTGGAGGAACAAATAATGGCAACATAATTCAAGCCAATTCCTTTTCAAATTGCTTTAGAAGTGTTTTATTAAAGGGCAATTTAAACAGTGTAATAAATGGAAATGATATTACAAATAATAATTTTATTGCTATAGAAGTTAAAGAATCTATTAACAGAACGCATAGTATAATAAATAATATCATTAACCCAACCGGTTATGGTATTTTCAGTAATTTAAATCAACAATCTTCAATGGATATTCAAAATAATAATATAACAACCGTTGACGATGGCAGAAGCTACCGGTGGGGGATTAATATCAACGATCTCGGAATATCCTGCAGTGCTCATGTAATCAATAACGTCATTTTAAGTTATTCAACATTGGGTATACTATCACGAAACAATTCCGGAAGTTTTTATACCAATAATGCCATTACTCTAGATCATTTCAATCTTCCCTCTTTAACAAAGGATTTGTATGGATTCGCTATGGAAAATGGTATAGGAAACACTATCGACTGCAACTCTTCAACAGGCCCATCTTATTATGCCAATAATTTCTTTGGAAAACGAATGAGGAGCTTTTACCTAAACTCGTCAACAGATAATATTGTCAGCTGTAATTATGCACACGAAAGTAGGTACGGATTTGAATTTGTAGGAAACTGCCTTACCACAGAATTTTATGGAAATAAAATGCTAAATTTATACGATGGTTTATTGTTAGGAGATTATGCGAATCATATTACTTCCGACATTGGTATTCAGGGAATCGTTACCGGAACCAATAATTCACCGGGTAATTATTTCTATGGAAGAGATGCAGCAGGAAATTTCTGGCATGCTGCTACAATGACGATAAATTCTTCACCACAAACAGGAAGCCTTTGGGTTAATTCAGGAATTTATCAGCCTCTTACAAATTATAACTCTGGTGGCGGAAACCCATTTCAACCATTTATTGCCTCTGGTTTTGATCCCTATTTTTGCATAAACTGTAGCAATTCAGGTGGTGGTGGAACAAGTAATTTTTTAATTAACAATGAAAATATAGTTCTGAATAGTGAAGTAGGGTATTCTATAGATGAAGAAATAATTCAATGGGATAAAGAAAAACGACTTTATGAAAAACTTAGATTTGATTCTTCATTGGTTGACAGCAGTATTGTCCTTGAAAACTTTATGGATAGTACGCAATATAATAATAAGGGAAAATTTGGAGAAATCACCAATGACTTGAAAAATATTGCAAAGGAAAGAGAATTAGGATCACCGGAGGCATTAATTCAATCTTTAATAGATAACAGTGATATCAGGAACAGTAATATAATACCGGAAGCGGATTACGAGGCAGTGCAAAAAACAATTAATGAAATTATTCTTAATAAGGTTTTGAGGAATGATTATGAATTTACGACTTCACAAATAAATTCTATTATGAGTATAGCAAATTCCTGTCCATATATAAAAGGCACGGCAGTTTTCCAGGCTCGCTCTTTAGCAAATTATTTAAACGGTGAATTGTTTTTTGACGATGTTCAATTGTGTAGTAATTTGTCAAGTTATAGAATTGGAAAACCGGTTAATACTTCAAAAGATGCATCTGTCTATATTTCACCAAATCCTGTTTCAGATTTATTGACAATAAACTTCTTAAATGATATAGAGTCAAATGGAACATTATCCATAATCAATAGTCGTGGAGAGATTGTTTCTTCACAAAAAATTGATAGCAATACCAATCAACAAAAGATTGATACACATCCATTGCAAAATGGAATTTATGTAATTAGAATTAACAATAAGGACATAAACAAGGTAATTGGAAAAGTGTCAATTATACATTAAAATTATGGAGGCAGGTGATTTTTACCTGCCTCCTTTTTTTATCTCATGAAAAAAATAAAACTTTTCTTACTTTTTATACTTCTCACTTTGGTTTCTTTCAGTCAGGAAAGTAAAAGGGAGAATATGTGGATGTTAGGAGCCGCAGCGGCACCCGGTTATCCTCAATTCGGTGTAGACTTCAATTCGGGTAATGCAGACACATTTTCACTTTTAAGGCCCATGGCATTTTTTTTAACTAATGCCAGCATCTGCGACACTAACGGTCAAATTCTCTTTTATACTAACGGCAATTATGTTTCAAATCGCTTTCACCAAATGATGCCTGGAACCGCAGGTTTTAACCCGGGAGATGAAAATAATGACACCTATCCTTATGGATCTGGTTCAATGCAAGGAGCTTTAATTCTCCCATGGCCCGACAAACCTGACATGTATGCTATTTTTCATTTAAATGCTGATTGGTTTTTTATTAACAATTGGAATTATGAAAGACCTTTAAATTTTTATTACAGTGAAATAAATATGCTTTTAGATAGCGGTAAAGGGGATTTTACAAGTAATAAAAACGTATTATTAATCAATGATACATTAGTGTCTGGAAGGATTACAGCATGTAAACATGCCAATGGTCGTGACTGGTGGATATTGGCGCATGAATTATGGAGCGAAAGATTCTATGAATTTCTTCTTACTCCTGATAGTGTTTTCTTATACCAAAGTATAGATATTGGTTCTGTAATAACACACAGAATGGATGTACTTGTGGCAGGAATATTTACTCAGGATGGCGGTAAGCTTGCATATTTAAATGGCGACACTACTCTTAATATTTTTGATTTTGACAGATGCACAGGGGAGATAAAAAATCCGGTTTATGTTTATTTTCCGGATACATTAAATTTAGGCACAATTAATTGTGCATTTTCTG
>JAYURB010000657.1:0-5143 GCA_043756425.1 Bacteroidota bacterium | reverse complement strand
CTGGAAAGATTCTAGGAGAACAATCAGAAGAATGGATTCGTTCAACCAAAGCAAAATTAAATGGCCGAACAGATTTTCTTACATTACGCATTCATTATGAAGGTGAAGGTAATATAAATCGTCGCATAACAAAAGCAGAAGCAATTAGGAAAACGCTACATTATAAACAGGAACGTTCTCTTAAATTCACAACGTTTCTCAATCAACTACAAGTCATGTATGAGATTTATGAAGCTGCAGGTGACCCGCACAGTGAAAAAGCAAAGTTACTGTTTCTATTTGAACGAATTCAAGCTCCTCATTTATCACAAGCTATTACTAATCTCAAATTCCAAATGGACTTGGGTGGTTTAACATATGAAACAGCTAAAAATCATCTGATGTCAATTGTACAAAGTTCAGTTGATTATAATACAAATGATAGTCGTGGTGTGTCATCTACTTTTACCGATACTATCCAGAAAGGTACAAAGAATGTTGGTTACAAAGGGAAAAAGCACGTAAAAGGAAAAGTTCCTCTTGGTGATAAGCACATTGGCAAAGATGTGTGGTTCAAACTTACAAAAGAACAGCAAGCTACCATTCGAAAGTATCGTACTGACCATAATTTACCTGGTGGAATTCGAAAAGTAGAACAGGTACAAACCACAATGCCTACAGACAGTACATCTACTATGTCTGAAGCTGATTGTCAACGGATTGCTTCGATGATAACACGTACTATGAGCACTACTAGCAGTACTATCAGCAGCGCTGGTACTGCATTCGGCGGTAAATCAGAAGCAATAAATAAGAAATCTATTTGACCTGAAAGCCGTACCATCAGTCAGATCATCTCATCAGATAGAAGAGATGATAGTAGAAAACTGGCAGCTAGTACGGCAAAGACAAAACCACATAGCATTGGTAGCGGTAAAATGGAATTTGATTCACATGCAGACACATGCGTTCTAGGAATTAATTTTACTATATTAGAATATTCAGGAAGAGTATGTGATGTATATCCTTATTCCAGTGAATATGAAGCGGTCAAAGATGTACCAATTGTACGAGGTGCCACAGCGGTACAAGACCAACAGACCGGTGAATTAATCATCATGATTATTAATGAAGGTTTATGGTATGGAGACAAAATGGATCACTCATTGATTAATCCAAATCAACTAAGATATTATGGCATCAAGGTAAATGACAATCCATTTAGTCAGCAAAGCATGTATATTCATCACATTGAAACTGATATAATGATCCCACTACAAGCACAGGGGACCATCATATATGTTAATTCCAGAGTTCCAACAGATCATGAATTACAAACGTGTCGTCATATTGAATGTACATCACCAAGCCAATGGAATCCACATACTGTAAAGTTAGCAAGTATTAATAGCAGCATAGAACAGACATCATATTATAATGTCAACCTTGATCAAGCATATGCATTAGCAAGTCAATTAAATATAATTGATACTGATACATTTTATTTATCATATATATCATCAGTATATTGTTCTAATGCTTTTGCCAAAGAAACAAAAGCACAGATAGTAATATCAGCAGTCGACGTGCCACCAGTTAAGAATTTTATATCAAAGAAAAGGCATACGGATATTACTGCAGCGGATTTAAGTAACAGATGGCATATAGGAGTAAAGCAAGCACAAGATACTCTTGATACTACAACACAACGTTTTTCAAGATCTGCTTTACAACCACTAAGTCGAAGGTATCGAAATGATCGAATGTTCTATCGACGATATTTGAATCATCACTTTGCAGCTGATTTATATATGGCACGTACAAAGTCCTTACATGGGAATACTAGCGCATATATATTTGCACATAAATGCGGATTTGCTCAAGCATATCCTCAAGTGGACAAAACAAAATCTGCTGATTCATTGCGGCAGTTTACAACTGACTTTGGAATACCACGAAAGTTAACTGTAGATGGAGCATTAGAACAAATTGGAATTCACACAGAATTTATTAGACGAGTACGAACATATGATATTAATTTACATATAAGTAGTCCTCACAGACCGCAAGAAAATCCAGCAGAAGGAGTAATTCGCGAAGTTCGAAAGAAATGGTTTCGTTTGATGTCAGCTACAAACATGCCCAAACGTTTATGGGATTATGGCGTACAATGGGTATGTGAAATAATGCAACGTACTACCAATACATCTTATCACTCTAACGGACGAACACCATTAGAAATGATAACTGGTGATACACCAGACATATCTGAATATCTTGATTTTGGTATTTATGATTGGGTATTATATAAAGATAATGCTGGCATGGGAGAAACTAAACTTGGTCGCATGTTGGGAATATCTCATCGCATTGGACCAATGATGTCATATTTTATATTACCTATCTCCTGCAAGATCATCTCATGCACTACTGTTCAACGTTTAACTTTGTTAGACCAGCAAACAGAACTTTATATCAATAGATGCAATCATTTCGATGAAACTGTCAAAGAACGATTACGCGATAACAATAACATTATTGTTCTTGGTGAAACAGACCAACCGTTTGACTGGGACAAATATGATTTTTCCGGTTACGAAGATTTTTTATCTGAATACGGAAAAGATTTAGTTTTGAATGATTCCACTATCCCTGAAGCAGACGATCAACCGCAGCCGATCGAACCAACACCTGATTCATTTGATCCATATGTCAATATGGAGATATCATTGCCCAGGGGAGAAGACAATCGTATGGAGTTCGCCAAAGTCACTAAGCGTGTAAAAGACAACGATGGGAATCCAATCGGAGTAGCCAATGATAACCCCATTATGGACAGTCGACTCTATATAGTTGAATGGAATGATGGGAGAACAGAGGAAGTAATGGCGAATGTAATAGCAGAGAATTTGTTTGCACAAGTCGACGATGAAGGTAATAGCTTCGTACTACTTGATGATATAATAGATCACAGGAAATCTGATAAAGCACTTTCAGGGGACGACGGTTTCATCACAACAGCAAATGGTATGAAAAGACGTCGTCATACAACGCAGGGTTGGGAACTATGTGTTCAATGGAAAAATAATTCTACTAACTGGATCCCACTCAAAGATCTTAAAAATGCGTATCCAATACAAGTTGCTGAATACGCAGTAGCAAACAAAATACATGAAGAACCTGCATTTGCTTGGTGGGTTAACTTCACATTAAAGAAGAGACAGCGGTTTATTTCCAAAGTCAAAAGCAAATACTGGCAACGAACGCACAAGTACGGAGTCGAGATACCTAAAAGTGTAGCTCATGCACTAGCTTTAGACAAGAAGAATGGTAATGCGCTCTGGTGGGATGCTATTTTGAAAGAAATGGCAAATGTTCGTATTGCTTTCGATGTATTTGATGGTGAGAAGAAAGACTTACCCCCAGGTTTTCAACAAATTGCTTGTCATATGATATTTGATGTAAAACTTGGAGAAAACTTCCGTCGAAAGGCGCGATATGTTGCTGGCGGGCATGTTACAGATCCACCGGCATCAATAACATATTCATCAGTAGTAACAAGAGAATCAGTCAGAATCGCTTTGCTGGTTGCAGCATTAAATGATCTTGAAGTACTCTCAGCAGACATTCAAAACGCTTACTTACATGCGAAATGTCGTGAAAAGATCTGGTGCATAGCTGGACCAGAATTTGGATCAGATGAAGGTCGTATCATGATAATTGTACGTGCATTATATGGTTTGAAGTCAAGCGGCGCAGCATTCAGATCATTATTAGCCAACCGATTGCATGAAATAGGGTATATACCAACAAAAGGAGATCCTGACGTATGGATACGTCCAGCTGTGAAAAGTGACGGTTTTGAATACTATGAAATGGTATTAGTATATGTGGACGATATATTTGCTATATCTGACAAGCCAAAAGTCACTCTAGAACAGATACAAGAAGATTTCAAATTCAAAGACGGGAAAATGGAGCCACCTGATGTTTATTTGGGGTCTACGTTGGAAAACAAAGAGTTTAACGGTGTTAAATGTTGGACAATGGCCAGTCACAAATACGTTAATGCGGCAATTGAAAATGTCGAAAAGAAACTAGCAGACAATGATATGCGTTTACCAAAGCGAGCTGATACCCCAATGTCATCGAACTATCGACCTGAAGAAGATGTAACAGCAGAGCTTCAGGGGACTGAACATACATACTTTCAGGAATTAATCGGTATCCTTAGATGGGCTATTGAGCTGGGAAGAATTGATATTATGATGGAAGTTTCAATGTTATCAACGCATTTAGCAATGTCAAGAAAAGGACATTTAGAACAAGCATTGCATATATTTGCATATCTGAAATTGAACCCAAAGAAGACACTTGCGTTCGATCCAAGGCATCCATTATATGATACAACAAACTTCCCACCAACAGCGGATTGGCATGATTTTTATCGAGACGCAGCAGAAATTATACCTGATGATGCACCACCACCAAGAGGTCGGATGGTTTCGATGCATTGCTTTGTTGATGCAGATCATGCAAGTAACAGGGTTACTCGTAGATCACAAACTGGTATAATAGTGTTTCTTAATAGAGCACCAATAGCATGGCACAGCAAACGACAAAATACTGTCGAATCATCAACTTTTGGCAGTGAATATATTGCAATGAAAACTGCAGTAGAACTGTTGCAAGCGTTGAGATACAAACTTCGTTGGTTTGGTATACCAATTGATGGACCAGTAAATGTATTTGGTGATAATGAATCTGTAATTAATAGTACTCAGAAACCAGAAGCAACGCTGACAAAGAAGCATAATGGAATCGCTTATCACAAATGTAGAGAAGCAGTTGCATCTGGTATAATAAGGGTTGCGTATATAAATACACTGCTAAATTTAGCTGATGTATTGACAAAACCATTACCAAAAAGCAGACGTGATGCATTAATTGATTGCTTCATGTATTGACAGCACCGGGTTATTGGAACAGTAGTGTCCTTTTACCTCCCATGAGTCGATGGGTGAATGTCGTAGCGAGTTGCTATGATATTCGTTTTTTTTATGAATTTTTAGTGTGATTGAGCAATCAGATGAAGTAAAACATATAGCAAAATGTGTTAATAGCAGAGCAACTCGAGGGGACAAAGTAAAGTACGCTGTAGCAC
>JAYURB010000656.1:0-5154 GCA_043756425.1 Bacteroidota bacterium | reverse complement strand
CCAGGCACTTGACCTATTGTGAAATAGAATGGGACAAAGGCCAATACGATGCAATTAATAAAGGAATTTTAAAATGTAAAGGCGACTATTGGACATGGCTCAATACGGATGATTATCTGCATATAGATGGGTTTCTTTCTTTGGCCCGATTACTAATAAAACACCCTGATACAGATTATATCTACGGTAGTATTAATTACATGGATGAAAATGATAGATTTCTCTTTACAGTTAATTCCACACCTTTGTCGTTGAATACACTAGTTCATAAAACCCCGGGTATATTTCAGCCCGGATCTTTTTTTAAGAAATCATTTACAGATAAAATTGGCTTACTGAAACCGTATCGCTGCTGTTTTGATTATGAATACATATTAAGGTGTCTGAAAAATAATTCAAAGATTATGCAATGTAATTTTCCTGTAGCTTCTTTTCGTTATTATTCACAATCTAAAACGGGATCGTTGATACCAGTTTTTATAAAAGAGCAATTGCAAATTAGTTCGGATTACGGAAGAACGTCTTTTAGTTTTCTTACAATATTTTCTTATTTGCGCTTATTGAAACATAAAATATTTTCTTGAAAATGAAGAAAGTTCTTTTGCTTGGCAATGTAAATTCTTCCCATATTCAGAAATGGGCTGTGGGAATTGCTTCTCTTGGATATCAGACTGCAATATTTTCTTTGTCTGCTCCAGATTCTGACTGGTTTTCAAAATATAATATAAGTTTACAAAACAAAAATTCTGCACTAAAGAATGATATTTATTTTAATAGTGATTTTTCAAAGCTGAGTTATTTGATGTTTAATAAGAATCTTAAATTAGCTATTAAATCTTTTGCCCCTGATATTATTCATGCTCATTATGCTACCAGTTATGGTATACTTGGAGCATTGTCGGGAAAGCATCCGCTTATTTTATCTTTTTGGGGTACGGATGTTTTTGATTTTCCCAAGCGTTCTTTTCTTCACAAATTATTTATTAAGTACATTATAAAAAAATCGGATATTCTTCTTTCAGCCAGTGATATCATGAAGAGAGAGATTCATAAATATTCTGAAAAATCAGTTGAACTTGTTCCTTTAGGAATTGAGACAGATAAATATTTTAATTTCAAGAAGCGGGATAATGACACTTTTACTATTGGCTTAATCAAATCTCTGGAAACGTACTATGGCATTGAAAATCTAATTAAGGCATTTGCCATAGTTGTTGAACAATATCCAAATATGAAATTCAAATTGTTAATTGTCGGAGATGGATCAAAAATGGAAGACTATAAAAATCTTGTAAAGCAACTTAAGATTGAATATCTGGTTGAATTCCCCGGTAAAGTGAATCAAGATGTTGTTCCTGTTTTTCATAATATGATTGATCTTTTTGTTTGTCCTTCTTTAAGCGAAAGTTTTGGTGTTAGTGTTCTTGAGGCTTCTGCTTGTGAGGTACCTGTTATTGTTTCCAATGTCGGTGGTTTGCCTGAAGTGGTAAGACATAACGAAACCGGATTAATACTTCCAATAAATAACGCAGAGAATCTCGCTAAGGCAGTTAGTTTTTTCCTTGATAATCCCGAGAAACTATCTGAGTTTGGAAAGAATGGAAGAAAGTTTGTAAAAGAAAAATTTAATTGGAAGAACAATCTTCAACAGATAGATTCTATTTATAATAGATTTATTACTCCGAACGGGAAGGTTATGTAAAATTTAAAATGAATAGGGGTAATGTAGATATGAATAGTATTTACATTTAAATTTTTAAGTTACTCAAGGACCGCCCTTCGGCTGCCTTTAGTTTTGTTTCCTAATTCTTCTCTTAGAATAGAACAACTATTACTACTACTATAATAGGGGGTTCTAGGGGGAGTTAATAACTTCGTAATATTGTTAATAAAGTTAACACTGACAGGGATGACCTATTCGGCTGCAAGGCTCAAAGCCTATCGAGCGATTTAGTATCCCTGTCAGTTAAATTGAATAGGGCTCAGATAGAAATTCGGGTTCGTGACCCATTAGTAAGGTTTTGAGATTATTCAATTTTGTTAACTGTTACAATTTAAAATCAAAGCTATGAAATTTAAAAACATTATTGGTGTCGATCTTGGAAAAGAAAACATTGATTTTACTGTGATGCATGAGGATAATATTAAAATCCAATGCGAAATTGCCAACAATCCAAAGCAATTGCAATTGTTTCTAAAGGGTCTTGGAGTAGACCTAAATGAAGCATTATTTTGCATGGATTATACGGGCATCTATAGCGAACACTTAGTAAAAGTGCTATATAAACTGAAGGCAAACATTTGGATGGAGAGAGCAGACCATATCAAAAAGTCAATAGGATTAACCAGGGGAAAGAATGATCGCTTGGATTCAAAGAGGATTGCCGAATACGCTAGACGGCATCAGGATAGTGCTAGGTTATGGGAGCCAGATCGTGATGTGATTCAAAAAATGAAATTGTTGCTTTCACAAAGATCCAGATTAGTAAAAGCTAAAAAGCTTTTAGAGGTTCCTATAAAAGAAAGTAAAGAATTTATAGATAAAAGAATCACCGGTTAGTCAAAGGATCCTCCAAAGCATCAATAGCAGCTATTAAAAAGGACTTGGATGCAATTAACGAACAAATCCAAGAGCTGATAAATAGCGATGAGAAATTGAAAAAATTAAACGAATACGTAATTTCAGTTCCCAATATAGGACCCGTCATTAGCGCATCAGTAATTGTAGCAACGAAAGAATTTAAAAAAATCAGCGATCCAAGAAAATTTGCTTGCCATTGTGGCGTTGCTCCATTTGAACACCAATCCGGGAAAAGCATTCGAGGAAAAACTAGAGTTTCACATCTAGCAGATAAGGCATTAAAAACGCTTTTTCACTTAGCGGCAATATGCGCAATTAGCCATAAAGGAGAATTTAAAGACTATTATGATCGAAAAGTAAAAGAAGGAAAAAATAAAATGTTAGTGATTAATGCAGTTCGAAATAAATTAATTCATCGAGTATTTGCTTGTGTTAATAACCAAAGAAAATACATGAAAAATGTTTTGGAGTTAGCATAGAAATCGCTCAGGGAACGGGAACTTGCTCGTATTTAGGCTTCGCTCAGTAGAGCTTCTGGAAAACACTTAACATTTTCTCGCATATCAAAGAGAAAAAAATTCTAGGATAGACCAGAGCAAAAAAGATTGCAACCATGGAATAAAATATCAAAAAGCCTGAGCCCTTGCATCAATGCCAAAAGCATTCTAATTTTAAGAATTATTATTCGATTACATCCAATCAAAGCAGCTGATTCGAAGACTATCAATTAGATCAAAGCTCGGCTGAGCGCAGCCGAAGCCAAATAAAGATTTGAAAACCGTTCCCTGAGCGAGTCGAAGGGTTGGTTAATGAGCCAAAGGAAAGTCCCAGATTGCAGCTGAAGTATGCTTCCAGAGCGCAGCCGAAGGACGGTTCCTGAACGAAGTCGAAGAATGGTTATTAACCCGATTCGAAATTAACTTATTCAAATCATAAATCTTCCCTTTCGAATTTTATTATTACCTGAATATTTAGAAAATAATTACTTTGGATTATTTTAAAGAAACATTCTAAATTGCAAACTCCCACCCGTTAATTTTTCAGATGGCAACATTTCTGAAAAAACCTACGGATGGGAGTTATTTTAATTCCGTACCGATTCTGCATAAAATCGGCATTAAGAATTAAATTTCCCCGTAAAACATAATTTGATTATTTCTAATTAAAATTGATTTTACTATTGAATTACTATTTTAGTTGTTTTAGCGAAGTTGTTATTGCTTATTTCCAGATAATATATACCTGAAGCTATTCCTGCTAAATCTATTGTTTTATATAATGTACTATTCACAGGTGAAACCTCTTCCAGATAAATGACTTTTCCTTCTGCAGACATCAACTTTATAAGTGTTTTCTTTGACCCAATATCGGCGACTGCGACATGGATCTTTTCATTGGCAGGGTTCGGATAAACTATTAATCCGAAAAATTCATCAATATGATTCAAGGAGGTTGTAATATTAATAATTACTCCTTCGCTTTCAGTACAACCGAAGTCATTTGTAACTGTTACAGAATAGCTTCCTGATAGGGATGTAGCAATCTGCGAAGTAGAAGCTCCTGTCGACCAGGTATAATTCAAATAGCCTAATCCTGCATCCAAGGTAACGCTTTGTCCTCCGGAAACATTCATTGTATCCGGCCACAAATTAAGAACGGGTTTGGGGTAAATTATAGCCTGTGCAGCTAACGGTGAACTACTGCAAAGCGAGTTTCCTGTCACATAATATGTTGTTGTCTGTGAAATGGAAGGTGTAGTAAATGTTGTTCCTATGCCAAGTATATTTCCTCCGGGATAATCATACCATATAATTGAATCCGGTATCGTATTAGATATTGCAGTTAACAGTATGCTTCCGGATCCACAATTGAATCCACTATTAACAGAAGAAATATTTATATTATTGATAATTGCTTGCACCGGAACTCGTATGCTTCGGCAATTGTTTCCTGTCTCAACATAATAGGTTGTTGTAGTTGAAATTGTTGGAGTGATAAAATTATTCCCGGTTCCTGCCTGATTGATATCTGTTGCACTGTTATACCAGTATAATTGTTCGGTTGAATTTGCATGAAGTACAATAGCCCCCGGACCGCAACGTGAATTATCTGAAGTGGCCGGCGGCTGAGGGGATTGTAGAATGCTAACATTTACTGCAATTCGTGAACTGTTACATCCTAATCCTGCATCTGCATAAAAAGTTGTTGCAGCTGTTAATGCTTGTGTAGTTAAGGTTAATCCTGTTCCCAATAATGTACCTCCGGTTGGTGCATCATACCAGTTTACTTGTGATGCAGAAACCGCTTTGATAACTGCATTAGCAGCACTACAAGCTGTTGTATCAAATAATACAGGTGGAAGTGGTGGAGAAACAATTTGTGCTTCAACCGACACCCGTGGACTCATGCATAAATTCCCTGTTTCAACATAGTAGGTTGTGGTATGGGTTAGGGTAGGAGTTGTAAAGTTTGTTCCTGTAGACAACAGATTTCCTCCCGTTGCAGTACTGTACCAGAATACCTGCTCCGGTGAAGAAGCCGTTAACGTTACTTTTCCGGAATTGCATATAGAA
>JAYURB010000655.1:0-2255 GCA_043756425.1 Bacteroidota bacterium | reverse complement strand
TATTATCAACATAAATAAAATAAATTCCGGGAGGAAATGTTTTAATATCTATTTCTTGTATTGAGCCAATTAATTTTTCAATTTTCATTACTCCTCCTACCATATTTATTACTTTTATTTGTGAACCAACATTAACATTCTCAATAGTAATTGAATTTGAAGCCGGGTTTGGATAAATATTTATTTCTCCCAATAAATCATTTTGTCTACCCTTTCTTGCCATAATGGGATCAAGGCAATAATTTTGTACGCCATCGAGTGTTGAGTAAATGTATGGAGGCCATTGAGTAAATAATTGAACCGGATTTGCACTTATTGGTAAATGTTCATATTTTGGTACTGTTGGCCACATAGCAGTGTAACAACATGTTTGCGAAAAAGCCCCATTCGTATGATTTAGGGAGTCAAGTGTAAACTGATTGTTGGCAACAGCCTGACCATGATACCCATGATGCCCAACTGGTGGAGCCCCACCAAAGTGAGTCCATGGATATTGACCAGCGCCTCCGTGCCCTGGAGCGTTTCTAAGTCCTCCATAAGTTGTTCCGCCACTCATTAATACGTTTCCGTTTGCATCACCATGAAAATTACAATTTGCCATTGAACTTAATTCGTGGTCGCAGTCGCAGCTGTTGAGACCGTGATTGGTCATTCCAAGAGTATATATAAATGTTTTGTTGAACAATTGTAAGATTATGCTATCGTGACCGTGTATCCATGCATCTTTTAAAGTGTAGTTGGTATGTGTTTGACAGGAAATAAACTCCTGTCTGGCTCCGATGCTGTTTATTAAGAAAAGATGCACGGGTACAGGACAACCGGGTACCAATTCATTAGGAGTATGAGAAAAAGAACGAACTCCCATGCCGGTAACGTTTTGTTGTTCGTAAAAATTGCAATGGTCAAAAGTTGTCTGGTAATTATTATTCTGATTTGCATTTGCTTTTGGTTCTGCATGTCGGGAAGAAACTACTCCCGTAATACTACAATTTCTAAATTTTAACCCCTTTGAATCAAGCCACAGGGATTGTGGCCCGGTAAAAGCGCATCCTGTAAAAATATTATCAAGAGAGAAATATGTATTGACACCACTGGCCAATGCAAAACTTCTGTTATACATAAAAGAACAATTAATAAATCTTCCATGTGATGCACCATAACCCCATGCTCCTGTGCCATTGGGTTCATACTCTATGTCCAAGCCGCATTCAGGAGATGAACCGTATCGTCCCTGACCTGCATGTGAAAATTCGCACTTAGTAGCGGTGATTCCCATTCCGCCGGCCCAGGTCATATTGTTTCTTGCATTGTATGTAAAAACGCTTCTGGTAATTAATAAGTTTAAGGCTATGGCATAATAGTTCAAATTTGAGCTTAAATTCAATGGGCAATAATAGTCCCGTATCGTTATACCATCGTATCCAAAGTGATGAACCCTTACATTATGAACTACAGAATTTCTAGTAGAGACCATGGTTATTCCTGCGTAACCACCCTGCTGCATACCTTCCGAATAGCCGCCTCCAATAATTGTGTTATTTATATTGCCGTCTAACTCTAAATCACGAATTGTTATTCTATTGCAGTAATTAAAATAAAACATATCTCCGATTGTAGCAATAGAATCATAATTGGCAATATGAAGAGCATACAATGAATCCAATATATGATCACTTCCATTGTAGGATATAAGTCTTCGCATAGTTGCAGGTTCAAACGCTCCATAGTACATGCAGGGATTTGTCCTTAAAATAGAAACAGGAATGCCATTAGCATCAACGTCTCCGTATATTGTTAGTTTCGTTACTTTTTTAAAATTTAATACATCGTGTCCTGTATACAGATACTGACCTGCGTTCAAATCTTGTCTACCAATATAGTAAACTCCGGGTCCATTAATGTGCAATCGTTTATCGGTTGCAGAATCTAAACTTGAAAAAAAACTTACTGCTCTTTCAAAGGCACATTCATCCGATAAGCTATCGCTTCCAATAGCGCCAAAATCAGTTATGTCACGAATAACAATAGCACAACCCGGACATCCTGATGTATCTATACAGTTTGGTAAGGTAGGTGTGTTGGTATAGCTGCAATTTCCATTTCCGGGAAAGTGATTAATAGGAGACATAAATGAACCGGCTGAAACAACACATCCGTTCGCATCAGTAACCTTTAACCAGTTGGAGTCAGCATTTAGTCCGGTAATAAAAGTACCTTGTTGACCATTATTCCAAAGGTATGAATAGGGAGGAGTG
>JAYURB010000654.1:0-13293 GCA_043756425.1 Bacteroidota bacterium | reverse complement strand
CTTGGACATTTGACTACTTCCGGCGGACATGCGGTTTCCTGTGCTGCATCTATGGCTGCATTAAAAATATTAACGACGACTACGTTATTAAAGACTGTAGCTGAAAAAGAAAAACTGTTCCGCTCTTTGCTTATTCATTCTTCCTTTAAAGAAATCCGCGGCAAAGGTTTACTGCTTGCCATTGAATTTGACAATGAAATGACAGCACAAAAAATAATATCCCGTTGCTTTGAAAAAGGATTGTTAACAGATTGGTTTCTGTTTGCGCCTTCGTGTTTGCGCATTGCACCGCCGCTAATTATTTCTGAAGAGGAAATAAGAATGGCCTGCAAAACCATTCAGGAGTGTTCTGAGAATTTATAACAATTAAAATCTGCTTCGTTGCGAAACGTTGCGAAATCGCTGCGCCGTTGCGATAAAACACCGACATCAAATAAAACAACCAACCTTTCAACCAAAAATCTCGATTTAATATAATTACATATAGCGTGTTTTAATTTTATATCAGAAAATTATTGTTGTCGGATTTTTACCGCAAAGTTCCAAAGAAGAAAATAAAACAAAGATTTCAATATTCGATAATAATACCTTAAAATTGCACTATGAATGTATTAATAGTAGAAGACGAAAGACAACTTTCGCATGAAATTGAGATTTTCCTCACCAAGCAGGGCTATCATTGTGACGTAGCTTTCACAGGCAAAAGCGCTTCTGAAAAAATCTATGTCAATTCGTATGATTTTATACTTCTGGATATCGGTTTGCCTGATACCAATGGTTTTAATCTGTTAAAGGAAGCGAAAGAAGGCGGAAAAGATGCAGCATTTATAATTCTTACTGCGCGCGGATCCATTGATGATCGCATAACAGGACTTGATCTTGGCGCCGACGACTATCTTGCCAAACCATTTTCTTTGTTGGAACTTCAAGCCCGTATGCAGGCCATTTTACGCAGGAAGCACGGATTAAAAAACAATACCATTCAGATTCATGATTTTCTTATGGACATTCAGAACAGAACTGTGTACTACCAGAAAAATGCAATCAATCTCACCAAGAAAGAATTCGACATCCTGCACTACATGGCCCTTCACAAAAACAGGGTGATAACACGCGTGCAGCTTACGGAACATATCTGGGGAGATGTTTTGGAAGAAGATTATGAATCCAATTACATCGATGTTCACATGAAAAACCTTCGGAAGAAACTTTCCAATTTCAGCAACTCTGATTTCATTGAAACTGTCAGGGGCATTGGTTACAGACTGAACATGGCCTGATTTCATCTTGAGATCATTCCGGTAATTTACTTTTGCAAGAAATTTTATTTTGAAGTTACAGGTCAAATTAGCTCTTTATAATGCCATTTCCAAAGCGCTTATTATCATAGCCATTGGAGCATTGCTGCCTGTACTTATTCAAAAGGTCGTTTATAATCACCTCGACAAAAGGTTAGCGGCCAGACTGGATAAAACGTTTCGCATGCTTGAAAAAGGCGGTCTTGATGAAATCACACTTGATCAGGATTGCAGTTTCGACAGTTATAATATTTTTAAAGAAGAGTTTCTTTCAATTTCCCCACTTCCGCGTCTGCCTAAAAATTATGGAAAAATCACCATAGAAAATTCTGAAAGAACCATTGAAAATGAAAAAGTGAAACACAGAGTGCTTTCCCAGGCATTTATATATGACAATCAATTATACCAGATTGATATTGGAGAAGGACTAAGCGCTGTTGATCAGCTTAACAATACCATTAGAACTTTTACCATCTGGATGCTGGTTGCTGTTGTATTAATTTCAATATTCCTGGATATTGCTTTTGCAAGATTGCTTTTAAAACCTTTCAATAAAATTGTTAATGAAAAGCTAAAGGATATTAAACACCCTACTTCTTTTAATACATCCTCTATTAAGTCTACTACATATGAATTCGCTCAACTGGACAGGAGCATCAATGAGATGATGAAAAAAACAAAAGAGACTTTTGAAATAGAAAGAGAATTTATTACCAATGTATCGCACGAAATTCTTACCCCGGTATCGATATTAAAAAACAGAATTGAAAATATAATAAACGATCCCAACCTGCCAAACGACATTGCAGATAAAATCGTAGACTCTCAAAAGACACTTTCCAGGCTTACAAAGGTCGTAAAAGCTTTACTCTATATTAGTAAAATTGAAAATGCACAATTCCTTAAGGACGAAAGCGCTTCTCCAAATCTGATAATAAACGAAGTTCTTGAAGAATTAGAAGATTGGATTAATTCTAAAGGGATTACGGTAAGCTGTGAATGGAAAGACGACTTTGAATTTTCACCTTGTAATAAATCACTGCTTCATACATTGCTCTTTAATCTCGTTTCCAATGCAGTGAAATACAATGTTGAAAATGGAAGGGTTACTATTGTCGGTAAAAAAGAAGAAAAAAACTTTTCCTTATCAATTTTAGATTCAGGTGTAGGAATAGCAAGCGAACAAATTCCTTTCATTTTTGATCGCTTCAAACGCTTTCGCCCCTCTGACGATATGAGTTATGGATTAGGCTTGCCAATTGTAAAAACGATTGCAGAATTTCACAATATCACCATTACCGCAGAAAGTGAAATAAATAAAGGAACCACTTTTACCATTCTCTTTCCTATAAATCAACTCTAAAGTAATTTTACTTAACAATAAACACTGAATTTGTGTTAAAAAATCATTATTAGATTATCAATCATTACTATTTGGAAGTAAAAAGATTCTTATATATTTGTGCGTTAATCGAAATTTTATCGAAATTGATTATATTCTCATTAGGTAAACGCATACAATTGATTATCAATGAAGTAATTCTTTCGTAAAAAAACTGAATAAATGAGTAACGAACAATATCCAAAATTTACACTCGGCGATAAACTGACCGACGAGCAAAAAAAATTTTTTGACAAAAACGGCTTTATACACTTTCGTAGTGTTATTTCTCAGGAAATGGTTAAAGAGATCATTTCATCAACAGAGGAATTACAGAAAAACTGGATAACCAAAGGGGTTAAAAAGATTAATGGCGTGCCAATTAAATTTGGTCATGATGAAAATGGAAATGAAATCGTTCACCGGTTCCCATTTACTTCACAATATAGTGAAGTAGTTCATCAGTTTGTTAATAGCCAAAGTGTTCAGAGCCTGAAGATTCTGCTTCCTGAAGGAGCCCGCATCGCTGAAAATGAAAAAGACGGTGTAATCGTAAATCATTACGTTAATACATCCAACAGTAATTTTCGTCAAATGGGCTGGCATACAGACAGCATGCGAGATATCTTCTACGGAAAAAAGGTAATGCCAATGCTTAACGTCGGACTTTATCTGGATGATTCCTCCGGTGATAAAGGCGGTCTGCGCATCATACCCGGAACTCACAAGCAAAATATTTTCAGCATGCTTTTCAAGAAAGCATACTTCATGAATAATGAAGAAGATAAAAATGAAATGCTTGTGGATGCAAAAGCAGGTGACATGGTTGTTCATGACGGACGGATTTGGCATCGTGTTGCTATGTCACCGCATACGGGTGCTAAAAGCCGTCGCAGAGTAATGTATATACCTGTGATTCTTGGCAAATACATGCCTAAATCAGATGAGAGCACTACTCCACTTTATCATCATTTCCAAAAACTTGTACGCTAAAATATTTTAACATATTTAAAATGGAATCAGCAAAACTGATTCCATTTTTTATTTAAACACATTCCATGAGTTATGCACTTATAACAGGCGCCAGCAAAGGCATTGGTAAAGAAATCGCTTTTGAATTAGCGCGAATGAAATACGATCTTATCCTTGTTGCAAGGAGTGAAGATCTGCTGAAAGAAGTTTCGAATCAATTAATTGCTGAATTTGGAATAAAATGTATTCCTGTTGCAGCAGATTTAACAACGGATGAAGGAATTAAAAAGACATTTGACTCCGTTAATGATGAGAAAATTGACCTTTCTATTCTTGTAAATAATGCCGGCTATGGTTTATTGGGAAGGTTTGATGAAATGGATTTAAATTCCATTAATTCTTTATTAAGAATAAATGTTTTTCTTCCTGCCAATATAACACATATGCTTTTGCCGAAACTTAAAAAAAGCAAACAAGCATATATTCTGAATATAGCCAGTACCGCTGCCTACCAGGCTGTAGCCAAGCTTTCAATTTATTCAGCCTGTAAATCATTTATGCTTCTTTTTTCACGTGCTTTGCATTATGAATTAAAAACAACAAATGTTTCTGTTACATGCATTAGTCCCGGTACAACGGATACTAATTTTATGAATGCTGCAGGAATGTTTTCAGAATCGATTCGCAAGAAAGCAGAAAAGGTAATGATGAATCCCAAAGAAGTAGCAAAATTTGCTGTGAGTAGCATGTTCAAAAAGAAAAACGAAGCTATTCCCGGATGGATAAATAAAATTTCTGTTGCAATGATTCCTTTTGTTCCGAAGTCTATAACGGAAAAGATTGCTGCGGGGATTTATGAGAAGTAATCTGACGTTAGTTAGATAAAAATTAGTTACTTATTTTAATGTCAAATGTTTAACGTTTGAATTCCTCCGAATCCTAAACTTTCTTTTTCAGTTTCTTCACATAGTAACGACAAATATCTTTTAACCCACATTGCTCACATTTAGGACTTCTAGCAGTACAAGTATATCGTCCATGAAGAATAATCCAATGATGAAAAATTGCAATCTTATCTTCCGGTAAATATTTTACCAATTGATTTTCTGTCTCGAGTGGATTTTTTGCAGATGTTGTTAGTCCTATACGATCTGAAACTCTGAAAACATGAGTGTCTACTGCTAGTTTTGGCTGATTAAAAAAAACGGAAGCGATTACATGTGCGGTTTTTCGTCCCACGCCCGGGAGTTTTTGCATTTCATCTACATCAGAAGGAACTTTTCCGTCAAAATCTTTTACAAGCATCTTTGCCATGCCAACAAGATGCTTCGATTTATTATTGGGATAGCTAATACTTTTTATGAGTGGAAGAACCTTGGCAGGCGTAGCTTTGGCGAGTTCAAGAGCAGTTGGAAATTTCTTAAAGAAATCCGGTGTCGTCAAATTAACCCTTTTATCTGTGCATTGGGCAGAGAGAATGACCGCTACTAATAATTCATATGGATTTGAATATTGTAGTTCTGTTTCAGCAATGGGCATGGAATGTTCAAAAAACTCAATGGTTTTTTGGAACAATTCTTTCTTTGTCATGTGGTAAAGATAGGTTCCTTGGTTTTAAAATCAGTTAGAAAAATTTTCTAAGAACTTTTCGTGGAAATTTTAATGACGGATTTTAACCACAAAGACCGCAAAGGTTTGAACAAAGGACACGAAGAAAAAAAAACTTTGGTTTTAATTCTAAAAATTAAAAAGACCGTCGACAACAAGCCAACGGTCTCTTACATTTAAAGTCAGCAGAACTTTAAAATTCTGTTCATTGATTCAGGAGAGATCTCCGGTTTCGCAGAGTCAAGGATTTCAATAACCTTGATGATCTCTTTGAAGTCTTCCATTATAATTGGATCACCGTCAATTGCTCGCTGAATCCTGTCGCTGTCGCATAAGCCTGCATCGTTGTAAGCATACGACAATAAATCTGTTTGAGTAGTTCTTTTTATCATGCATCTTTTTATTGATAAGACTTAAACGCATGATATTATAGATTATTTTAAAAGAAGCTATTTTTTTACTCTTTCAGATTTACTTTCTCATTTTGAACTATTTCCCTCATTTTAAGTATTGCATAATGCATCCTTCCTAAAGCTGTATTGATATTAATATCAAGCATTTGGGCTATTTCTTTGAAAGATAATTCTGCATAATGCCTTAAAATCACAACTTCCTTTTGCTCAAATGGCAGCTTATCGAGAAGTCCGCGCACATAGTCGATCTTTTCATTATAAATCATTTGCTCAGAAGCATTCCTTCCATTAGAAGGCATAATATCAAATATGCTGAACTCTTCCATATCATATTGCATAGGCATAAGCTTTTGCTTTCTGAAATAATCTATAACCAAGTTATGAGCAATACGCAAAGCCCAGGGAAGAAATTTCCCCTGTTCATTGTAATGCTTTTTTCTAAGGCTTAGAATTATTTTAATGAAAGTTTCCTGAAACAGATCTTCTGTAAGCTCTGTGTTTTTTACCAGGAAAAAAATTGTGGAGTGAATCCGCTGCTTATAGCGGTCAATTAATTCGGAAATGGCTTCTTGATTTCCTTTTTGATAAAGACCTACAAGATCCTTATCGTCCATTAGATGGAGTTTAGTCATAGTTAGTTCTGCTTTAATTTAAAAACGTAAGTATTAAAGTAGAATTAGGCTATGTTTTTCCTCCTTGTTTTAATTAGTATAAAGTAATGGAAACGGATTCGATAGATCAAATATACATGAATCTTAATGTAAAAGCAACAGTTTTAGAAATATATATTAACATTTATACCTAAAAACTTACAATTCTCTGATAAATGGGCTGTAATAAGGGATAAAATAGGGCTTCCGGCACGACAATTAATTTTTTTGACCATTCGATTGTTAACTTTGCCTATCCCTATTTTTATGCAAAACGTAGATCAATTAGACTCCCGCAAATTCATAATTATTAAAGGCGCGAGAGTTCATAATTTAAAAAACATTGATATTGCCATACAGCGAAATAAATTCGTAGTCATTACGGGTTTGTCGGGTTCGGGCAAATCTTCACTTGCTTTCGATACACTTTATGCTGAAGGACAAAGACGTTATGTAGAGAGTTTGAGCAGTTACGCCAGACAGTTTATTGGCCGAATGGATAAACCCGATGTAGATTATATTCACGGCATTTCACCGGCAGTTGCAATTGAGCAAAAGGTAAATACCAGGAATCCCCGTTCTACTGTCGGAACTTCAACAGAGATCTACGATTATCTTAAATTACTTTTTGCACGCATAGGCAAAACCTATTCACCGCTTTCAGGTGATATTGTAAAGAGACATACTGTTGAAGATGTTGTAACTCATATTAATTCTTTTTCCGAACAAACTAAAATAATTTTACTGGCTCCCCTATTCCTTCACCCCGGCCGCACGCTGGAGGAAGAGTTAAATGTACTTCTACAAAAAGGATTTACCCGTACACGTTTTGCCAATGCTATTTGGAAGATTGAAGACATTCTTCAAACGGACAATAAAAAAATATTAAAGGAATTAAAAGAGATTTCTGGTTCAACCTCTTCTGCTTCCGGTAAAAAAGGTAAAAAAAAGAAAGAAGAAGACGATGAAACTACTGTTGAAAAGCACATTGCCTCTCCTATTCAAATCGTCATTGACCGATTTACAGTAAATACACAAGACGAAAGTAATTCGTCTCGAATAGCTGATTCTGTACAGACAGCATTTTTTGAAGGGCAAGGAGAATGTCATACAGAGATTCAAACCGGAGAAAGTCCTATATTAACTCATTTTTCCAATCGATTTTTTCAGGATGGAATTGAATTCGAAGAGCCCAGTACACAGCTATTCAGTTTTAATAATCCTTATGGCGCCTGTAAAAAATGCGAAGGCTTTGGTTCTATTATTGGAATCGATGAAGGTCTTGTAATTCCCGATAAATCACTTTCTGTATTTGAAGGGGCTATCGTTTGCTGGAGA
Organism: Bacteroidota bacterium; assembly: GCA_043756425.1. Classification (GTDB taxonomy): domain Bacteria; phylum Bacteroidota; class Bacteroidia; order AKYH767-A; family 2013-40CM-41-45; genus JADKIH01. The sequence goes on along the minus strand of JAYURB010000654.1, from coordinate 5,633 downwards.
GGAGAAAAAATGAGTGAATGGAATGAAGAGCTCATTAAAACTTCTTATAAATTTGATTTTCCCATTCACCGGCCAATTTATGAATTAACCGCTGCGCAAAAAAAATTGCTGTGGACAGGCAATTCATACTTTAAAGGCTTGAATAAATTTTTTACCTGGGTTGAGTCGCAAGCTTATAAAATTCAATACAGAGTTATGCTGTCGCGATATCGAGGCCGCACCATTTGTCCTGATTGCAGGGGAACACGATTGAGAGTTGACGCTAATTACGTAAAAATCGACGGCCACTCTATTACCGACATAGTGCTTATGCCTGTAAACGAAAGTCTAAAATTCTTTTCCCACTTTTCACCTAAAGGCAGCGAATTAGAAATTTCAAAAAGAATTCTTCTCGAAATAAAAAACAGACTTAGCTTTCTTCAGGATGTGGGCTTGGGTTATTTAACATTAAATAGATTGTCAAATTCTCTTTCCGGTGGTGAATCACAAAGGATTAATCTTGCCACTTCTTTGGGAAGCAGTCTGGTTGGCTCCATGTATATTCTCGATGAGCCCAGCATAGGGCTTCACCCGCGCGATACAAGTCGGCTTATAACAGTTTTAAAAACACTTTGTGATTTAGGGAATACCCTGATTATAGTAGAACATGACGAAGAGATAATGAAAGCTGCCGATCAATTGATTGACATTGGTCCTGATGCAGGTATCCATGGTGGTGAATTAATTTTCCAGGGAACCTTCAAAGATATTCTTGATGAGAAAAATGGTTATACAGGAAAGTACCTGAGCGGTAAAGAACAAATTGCTTTGCCGTATCGACGAAGGACATCCAATGGATTCATAAAAATTGAAGGAGCCAGGGAGAACAACCTGAAGAACATTCAGGTAAAAATTCCGCTCGGCGTGATGACAGTTGTAACAGGAGTAAGCGGAAGCGGAAAGACTTCACTTGTGAAGAAAGTACTGTATCCGGCACTAAAGAAAATTCACGGAGGTTATGCTGAGGAAACAGGTTCGTTTGATAAATTATCCGGCGACTATAACAGACTTACTACTATTGAATTTGTTGATCAAAATCCAATTGGTAAATCGTCGCGTTCCAATCCTGTTACCTATATAAAAGCCTTTGATGAAATTCGAATGCTTTATGCCGATTTGCCACTTTCACGTTCCAGAAAATATAAGCCCTCACATTTTTCATTCAATGTTGAAGGAGGACGATGCGAAGTTTGTGAGGGAGAAGGACAGGTAACCATTGAAATGCAATTCATGGCCGACATTCATTTGGTTTGTGAAAATTGCAATGGTAAACGTTTTAAGCAAGAAATTCTAGACGTAGAGTACAAAGGAAAAAACATAGCGGATATTTTAGCAATGACTGTTGATGAAGCAATTGAATTCTACGGCTCGCCAAAAAAATCTTTTGGAAACGATGCAAAGATTGCCGCAAAACTAAAACCACTGGCTGATGTTGGTTTGGGTTATATAGGATTGGGGCAATCTTCAAGTACCTTAAGCGGCGGTGAAGCGCAGCGTATAAAACTGGCTTCATTTCTTGGAAAAGGAAATACGCACGATCAGGCACTGTTTATTTTTGATGAACCAACAACGGGACTTCATTTTCATGATATAAAAAAATTGCTTAAGGCTTTTGATATGCTTATCGATTTAGGAAATAGCATTCTTATTATTGAACATAATTCTGAAGTAATAAAATGTGCCGATTGGGTTATTGACCTCGGACCTGAAGGTGGAGATGAAGGAGGATATGTCCTCTTTGAAGGCACACCCGATGATTTAATTTCCTGCAAAGAATCTCATACGGGAAAATATCTGAAGGATAAACTAGGAGTAAATCACTCTATATAGTCATTATAATTAATTAATAATCAGATATTTATAATCTTCAGTTTAAATGTTTTATTTTCGACGATATTAATTTAATGTGAGGAAAATTTCTGATTTCATTGGTTAGTAAAATATTTTTCTATTTTTGCTACTTAACGAATTGTTCAATCCATTTTTAGAATTTATGGCAGATCACCAAAATCAACGTGAAGAAGTATTTTCCAAATCAGTAAGAGCCGGTAAACGCACTTATTTTTTTGATGTAAAGACAACAAAATCTCAGGATTACTACCTTACAATTACTGAAAGTAAAAAGAGAATTGGAGACGATGGAAACCCATTTTTTGAAAAGCATAAAATTTTTCTTTACAGAGAAGATTTTCAAAAATTTATTGATGGCTTGAACGAAGCAGTGCAGCATGTAGGTACGTTGAAGCCGCTTGACAGTCCTTCACACCATGATGGTGACAATGCGGGAAGTTCGTTTAGTGATGTGAATTTTGATGACTTGGGGAAGTAAGTAGCTGAGGTGCCACCGAGATCATGTCCCTAAAGGGACAGATGTGTTACCGAGATTATGTCCCTAACGGGACAGGTTTTTTTAAACACATTTTGTTAAGGACTAGACGGTTTTTTCAAAGGATTTTAATAATAGGTTTTATGAGCTGATTTATCAGCTTTGGGGAAGTTTTATTGTTCGTAACTTTAACAGTAATTCAGCCCGATAAAAGTCTTATTTTTGCATTTTGTGTAAATCTATGCATGTAACATATTACGGTCATTCTTGTTTTTTAGTGGGTATAAACGGCAAAAATTTGCTTTTTGATCCTTTTATTGGAGACAATCCACTTGCAACAGAAATAGACATTGATTCGATTAAAGCAGATTATATTCTTGTGTCGCACGGTCACTGGGATCATACTGCAGATCTTATAAAAATTGCCAAAAGGACGCAGGCTACAGTAATTTCTAATTTTGAAATCTCTCAGTGGGTAGAAAAGCAAGGAATTAAAAAAACTCACCCAATGAACACAGGTGGGCACTGGATTTTCGACTTTGGAAAAGTGAAATGCGTAAATGCTGTTCATTCAAGCAGTCTTCCTGATGGTACTTATGGTGGAAATCCATTGGGTTTTCTTATAGAAGCTCCGGAGGGTAATTTTTATTATGCAGGAGATACTGCATTGCATTACGACATGAAGTTAATAGGTGATTATAAAAAAATGAACTTCTCTTTTCTTCCTTTAGGAAATAACTTTACGATGGGAATTGACAATGCCGTCATAGCATCTGATTTCATCAAGTGTGATCACATTATAGGCATGCATTACGACACTTTTGATATGATCAAAATTGATCACAAAGAGGCTAAAAGAAAATTTGAACATTCAGGCAAAGAATTATTGCTGATGAATATAGGCGAAAGCAGAGAAATATAAAACAATCAATCATGGGAAAAATAATTGCAATAGCAAATCAAAAAGGCGGAGTTGGTAAAACTACAACAGCTATGAACCTGGCAGCCAGTCTGGCTGTTCTTGAATATAAAACTTTATTAATCGACAGCGATCCTCAAGCGAATGCAACATCGGGCGTGGGTTTTGATCCGCGATCGATTAAAACAAGTATCTATGAATGCATCATAAATGAAGCAGATCCAAACGATATTATTTTAAAGACAGAAACGCCTAATCTTTTTCTTCTGCCTTCTCATATAGACCTGGTAGGTGCAGAAATTGAAATGATACATCTTGCAAACAGAGAGCGTAAGATGAAGGATGTGCTCGATAAAATCAAGGTTAAATACGATTTCATCATCATTGACTGCTCTCCTTCTCTGGGTTTAGTTACCATTAATGCACTTACGGCAGCTAATTCTGTTATTGTTCCTGTGCAGTGTGAATATTTTGCATTGGAAGGATTAGGAAAGCTACTCAATACAATTAAAATTGTTCAAAGCCGTTTGAATACGGAGCTGGAAATAGAAGGAATACTTCTGACTATGTACGACAGTCGTCTGCGTTTATCCAATCAGGTAGTCGAAGAAGTAAAAACGCATTTTCAGCAAATGGTTTTCGATACCATTATTCAACGCAATACCAAGCTTGGTGAAGCACCAAGTTTCGGTCAAACGATTATTATGCACGATGCAAGCAGTAAAGGCTCTGTGAATTACCTAAACCTCGCCAGGGAAATTCTGCAAAAAAATAATCTGACAAAGATAAAAGAGGCCGATAAGAAAATTCCGGTAACTGATGAGCAATAAACGCAGCGCCCTTGGTAAAGGACTTAGCGCTTTACTTGAAAATGCCGACACCGATGTTACTTCAAAATCATCCGGTGAAGGTGTCGTTGGCTCTGTTGCTCAGATTCCGCTTGAACATATAGAAGCCAATCCTTTTCAGCCGCGTACGGAATTTGATGCAGAAAAACTGGGAGAACTTGCAACATCTATTAAGGAGCAGGGAATTATTCAGCCCATAACAGTAAGAAAACTTGGTTACGATAAATACCAGATCATTTCAGGAGAAAGAAGATTTAAGGCTTCTCAAATAGCAGGACTAAAAACCATTCCTGCTTATATCAGAGTAGCAAATGATCAGGGGATGCTTGAAATGGCCTTGGTTGAGAACATTCAAAGGGAAAATCTAAATCCAATAGAAATTGCAATTAGTTACAAGCGATTGATAACGGAGTGTTCACTCACGCAGGAATTACTTAGCGAAAGAGTTGGAAAAAACAGAAGTACCGTTACAAATTTTTTACGTTTACTAAAACTGCCTCCTGAAATTCAGTCTGCTGTCCGCGACGAAAGACTTTCCATGGGCCATGCCCGCTCCATAGCCGGTGTTGAAGATGTTGTCAAGCAGTTGTGGTTGTTTGAAGAGGTGCTTAAAAATCAGTTAAGTGTTCGCGAAACAGAAAATTTAGCAAGAGAATCATCAAAGATTACTAAATCAGGAAAGAATGAAAATCTTTCCAAAGACCAAGTCTATTCTGAATTAAATAAAATTCAGAAAAAATTGTCTGAACGCTTTAATACAAAAATTCTTGTGCAAAATACCGGCGGCGGTAAAGGGAAAATTGTCATTCCCTACAACGATGATGACGATCTTAACCGAATACTCGATTTACTCAACTACTGAGTTTTGTTTATGAATTTTCTACCGTTGAAAAGTAACAGGATTTTATTTTTCATTCTTATTTTTGGCATTATGCCTTCCCTCCTTCTTGCCCAAAATGAAACAGATTCACTTACAAGAACAGCTAAAAAACGAGCTACAAAAATGGCATTAATGTCGGCAGTGGTTCCGGGGCTAGGACAATTCAACAATAAGAAATACTGGAAACTTCCAATTTTATATGGTGCATCCGGTGTCTTGTATTATTTTATTAAGACCAATAATTCTGAATTCAAAAAATTCAAAAATGCATTGATTATTAAGACCGATACAAATTCCCTTACTGTAGATTTATACGATCGATATACCGTTGAAGATTTAACGGTAAGAAAGGATTATTATAGGAGAAACAGAGATCTCTCTTATATATTGGCCAGTGTTCTTTATGCTCTTAATATTATCGATGCTTATGTTGATTCTCAGTTGATGAATTTTGATGTTAGCGACAATCTTTCGCTTCGTACAGGAGGTACAATTATGGACTCCGGCGGTATTCCAACTGCAGGACTACATTTTACATTAATGTTTAAATAACATTTTATGAAAATTATTTTATTCGGTTATGGCAATATGGGTAGAACCATTGAAAAACTTGCTTTGAAA